>JANQHO010000135.1 GCA_028277105.1 Owenweeksia sp.
AGTTCCAGATGGAAATCTTCGGATATGTCAAAGTGATAGCTCGCCCTAAGGTTCACGTCAAAAAACGGATCGGAATCGATTAAATCCAAAAAGCCGTCATCACCTACCACGCGCGGTACAATCATGGAGCCCGTATATGTTCCCGTTAGGTCAAGTTTAAAGGCCTTTGATACATTGTAATAGGAGGTGAAATAGCCGTAAAGATTAGGGTTTCTCACAAACTCATCTACCGCCACCACATTCTCGCTACCTTCTTCTGGCTCAAAAAGCACTTGAGTTTCTTCGTAGCGGGTCTGCTGTGCCGTACCTCCCAACTGGAAAGCGAATTTACTGGAAGGCGAATAGCCAGCTTCAAAATTTACGCCCGATACCGTGGCACCTTCTCCGTTTCTCACTTCTTCTATAATAGAACCATTGGGAAGCACAGCCCCCGTGCTCACTTGGGTGAAGGGGTTTTGCAATTGGGTGTAAAAACCTTCGATCAATAAATTGACTTGCGCCAAACCCATATTTTGGGTGTAGTTCAACGAACTGGTAAAGGCATCTGAAGTTTCTTTGTTCAGATTTTCTGAGAGGATGACAAAAAGCGGCTCACCCCCTACGGAAGAAATATGCAGGTCTTCGTTGAAGGCCTGTGGGGCACGGAACCCCCGGGCATAGCCACCCCTGAACCTCAGGTTTTCATTTATCTTATACAGCAAAGTAGCTCGTGGACTAAAAACACCTACGTTTACATCTGCCATCCTATCAATACCCCCTATGGTATAAATTCCATCTACATTAGAAATGTCATACCTACCTCCAAGTAGAGCCGTAAACCGTTTGCTTGGCTTCCATTCATATTGAGCAAAAAAGCCTGTTGTATTCACTTGCTGATCAATCAAGCGGTTATACCCCTGAATTTCATCGCGGGTATCATAAGTCAGGTTCTCGACTCCTGCGGTAATCACATCATTGTTGTAGAAATAATGGTTGTATTGGACCCCTGCCACTACCGCCAGGTCATCCGTCAAGCCATAAGCATTAATGGCCAGGGTACTGTCTTCAGCTGTCCTTCCGCCACCTAAACCACCGTAGTAGCTATCGCGTTGCGTACTTTGTGCCGAAGCATAGACGGAGAACTTACTCCGGTTGTCCTTGCTCCATTGCTCGTAATTGATGCCACCAAAAAAGGTATTGTGGTCAAGCTCCTCTGTAATATCGGTAAAGTGTGGGGCTAAGTCCAGAAGATTACCCCCTCTGCGGTATTCTTCCAGCGCGCTGAAGTCAACTGTGATTTTACTGCGTTCTCCCGGTTTAAAAAAAGCTTTTGCTCCCAGTACGGTATTTTCTAGCCGTACCAATTCAGTGAAACCATCTCCGTTGGCGTCATAGCTGTCCCGGTGGCGGCTCATGCCATATAAGGTAACCCCGCTGGTCAGATTCTCATTGACAATTGACCCGTTAAAGTTAAATGTTTGATCCAGTGCGTCCCCATCAATAAGGGCCGTATTGGAGCGGAACTCCCAGGCATTTTCTATCGGGTCTTTGGTGATGATGTTAATCGTACCTGCAATGGCATTCGATCCGTAGAGGGCAGACCCTCCGCTTCGTACAACTTCTACCCGCTCTACAATATTGGTAGGGATTTGATCCAGGCCGTAAACGCTGTTTAAGGCACTGAAGATCGGGCGGCTGTTGATCAGGATTTGCGAGTAAGCACCTTCCAGTCCGTTGAGTCGTACCTGGGTAAATCCACAGTTCTGGCAGTTGGTCTCCACCCTCACTCCAGGCTGGAAATTTAGTCCTTCGGAAACAGCAATGGACTGTGTGGCATTGAATAACTTGTTATCGATTACACCTACTACTATTGGAGTGTTTGCCCTGTCTTGTTCGTACCTTGTACCTGATACCACTACGCCCTCCAGGTTCAAGACATCTTTCTGTAATGAAAAGTCTTTCTCCAGAGATTGACCTCCTTTTACCGTAATCTCCTCGGATATGCTTAGATAACCCAAAAACTTAACCTCGACTGTATAAGTACCCGCAGGGATGTTTTTAATGAGGAATCTTCCCTCGCTATTTGTGGCTGATCCCATTTGTGTTCCTTTCAGGAAGACATTGGCAGATGCCAAAGGGGCGCCTTCAGAGGTTACTTTGCCCGATAAACTTGCCGTTTGTGCGTGGGCATTGCAGCAAATGACCAGAAGCGACAAAGCCGCTATGACCTTGGCTTTAAAGTATTGGGATTTTAGCATTTTCTTTATTTAAAAATTTTGGACACAAAAATAAAAAGTTAGATTAATCTAACAAATATTTTCAAAGAGATTCTATAATTTTATGGTGTAGAGACAAAAGAATCAATATGGCATCCCCGACTGTAGAAAACTATCTCAAAGCCTTATATACTCTTGCTGATGAATCCGGGGAGATTAATCTTTCCGATCTGAGTGTTCATCTCGGGGTAAGCAAGCCTACCGTGAACAGCATGGTGAAAACATTGAAACAGGAAGGATGGGTGAAATATGAAAAGTACAAACCCCTTAAGCTAACGGAAAAGGGACGGAAGGCGGCAGCCTTGGTCATCCGCAAACATCGCTTGACGGAGATGTTTCTTGTTGAAAAGATGGGCTTTGGTTGGGAAGAAGTGCATGAAATTGCCGAACAGATAGAACATATCAAGGCCCCTGCTTTTTTTGACCGGATGGATAAACTCATGGATTTTCCAAAAGTTGATCCTCATGGTTCACCCATTCCTGACGAAGAGGGTAATATCATAGATCGTAATTACAAAAAACTGAGTGAGTGCCAGGCTGGAGATGAGGTAAGGCTTGTTGCCCTGAACCATTCCTCTAAAGAGTTTTTGGAATTTTTGGATAGCCGTGAAATTTCGTTGAAGCTGGAACTTGAAGTAAAGTCAATAGAATCATTTGACAATAGCATGTTGGTTAGTTACCATAAGCACCCGTCCGAAACATTAAGCCAGAAGGTATGTGAAAGGCTGTTGGTGGAAAAGGCGTAAAACAGTTTTCATATTGCGTTGTCATTTTTCTTGAGCAAAGGGGATTACTCACTTTATTTTAAGGTGTTCGTGAATCGCTTTGCTTATTTGGCCCTTTTGGTTTTTTAGCTTGCAGCTAACGTACAATAGCATGAAGTATTCTTGATGGGGAACACTTTCCAATACAATACTTCAGGAAAGGGGCAAGGCGTAAACGAAATAGCCCGGGAGCTCTCCATTAATCAGGTGTGGGTATCTTATCCCTCCATTAGTATCTTAGACAAAGAAATTTCTGTGGTATATCTAATATCCGAATACCTTTCAGTTGAAGAATTCATACACCTTCTACAAGCCCTCAATCGAGAAGGCTTTTAAATTATTCTCGGGAAAAACAATGTACTTTTGATTAGTAGTGTCATTGTTGTATGAAAAAAGTTTTAATAGCGTCAGCCTTTCTGGCCAAACCATCATTACCGACCGGCCCAGCCAAACCGAAGCATCTTCCACCGTTCCGGCCGGTATGCTGCAGATCGAAAGCGGTTTTTTGTTTCAAAGCGCAGAAAAAGAGGGGGTAGAAACACGCCATTATGTTTACCCCAATGCCTTGTTAAGAGTAGGAGTAGTCAAGAATTTTGAGTTCCGTTTTGTGACCCAGCAGGAAACCGCTATAACAGAAATAAATGACGCTATAGTTTCTGAAGCCTCTGGTATGAGCAATCTCCAGGTGGGTTTTAAATACCGTTTGTTTACCGCTGAGGAAAAGCGACCTGAAATAGGCTTTCTCTCGCATTTGGTAGTACCGTCCGGTACGGGAGGACTGAATAATAACCGTTTTGGCGTGATCAATAAACTGGCAGTCACGCATTTTATCAGTGAAAAATTCAATCTGGCTTACAATATTGGTTATGATTATCTCGGAACGGGCAACGGAAACCTGTTTTATTCGCTGGCTTTTGGCTTTAGCCTGAGCAAAAAACTGAGCGTTTTCATAGAACCCTATGGTTTTCTCAACAATCTGGAAGACTTTGAACTCAATGCCGATGCCGGATTTACCTATCTCTTAAACAACAATGTGCAGTTGGATTATTCCTTTGCCTCCGGCCTCAATCAAACCATGAGCTACCACGCGGTGGGGATCAGTGTGTTGATGCCTGGGTTTTAGCTTAAAAAGTCAAAGGTGCTTTCTTTTAAAGATGTTTTGATTCCGTATAAATCTTTTCTCATAGCAATTATGAGACTGTTAAGTGTCTGACTATTTTGATGATTAAGAAAAGCTCTCATTTTGACAATAACATTATCGGAAGCAAACAGTGACATATTAACAAACTCTGTTTGTATTTCATTTTTTAACCTTTCTATAGAGTCTATGTCTGGTCTATTAATTACCAACATCATCTTTTCTTTATCATAGTTAACTAGAGCATAACAGAATAAAATTATCGCCTTATACCTAAGTTCTTTAAAAGTTTGTTTCGCCTCTTGTTTTTGCTTTCTTGTAGATATAAAAAAATCAAAACCACTTTTCAAGAGTCCGCCTAATCCTATCAACCCTATTGCTGTCAAGATTTCCTCAGTAGTCATTAATCCAAAGTCTTATTGATAATATACTTTCAGACACTAAAAATGTAAAATACATAATGGTTTAAAAGGCGATAAATATCCAATTTATTCTATCAATACCTCTCCAAAGCGTTATCCACGTAGCACCACATCCAGTATTCCCCTTTTTCGGCCGAGGCGATCACCGGATGGCCGGTTTCTTTAAAATGCTGGCGGGCGTGTTTATTGGGCGAAGAGTTACAGCAAAGGGTTATGCCACAGCTTTGGCAAACCCGCAAATGAACCCAACTGTCGCCTGTTTTTACGCATTCGGCACATTCCCGGCTGCCGGTCTTTACTAATTCGATTTGGTCAAAGTGGGAGCAGGCCATATCAGTTGATTTTCATTTTCTGGATCATCTCGGCATTCAGCGGATCGCTGTAAGCCCCGTAAGCATCTATTAAAACGCCTTTAACACCATCGGTACAACTAATGGCAAAAACGATCGACATATCATCCGGGTTGGAATCCCCTTCAAAACGGTGAAATTCATCGATGTGGAAACTGTGAGGTGTATAGGATTTTTCCAACTCCCTTGACTTGATGCTATCAGGTCTCAACTTAAAATCATAGGTATAGCCCCTTTCTTCCAGGGCTTTCAGGGCTTGTGATAAAGTGTCGTATTGGTTGTTCATAGTGGTCGAATTTGGAAGCCTTAAGTTAAGGAACTACAGGCTACCCCCTTCAAATGTTTTGAGGAACATTTCTTTCCCGTCAAAAACTGCGTAGGTGTTGTATTTGATCCAGTCGCCCAGGTTAAAATAAGTGGAATCTTCTTTTAGTTTGATCTCTAACGGCAGGTGGCGGTGGCCAAATATGAAGTAGTGGTAATGTGATTTTTGAAGGATTTCTTTGCAATAGACCACCAGCCATTCGTTTTCTTCTCCCAGGAATTTATCATCATCACTACCGGTTTTGGCCCGGCTGGTACGGCTGAAATAATCGGCCAGCCCTATGCCGAAATTGGGGTGCAGGCGGGCAAAGGCCCACTGCAGGAATTTATTCTGAAAAACCTTTTTGATGAATTTATAACCGTGATCGCCCGGCCCCAAACCATCACCGTGACCGATGTAAAACTTTTTATTGTTCCATTGCCTTTCAATCGGTTCGCGGTAGAGCTTTACCCCGGTTTCATGGGGGAGATAATCGAAGATCCACATATCGTGGTTACCGGTAAAAAGGTGAACAGGTAAACCGGAGTCTGTCAACTCGGCCAGTTTGCCCAAAACCCTTACAAAACCGCGGGGTACTGCTTTTTTGTATTCAAACCAGAAGTCGAAGAGATCGCCTACAATGAAGATTTCTGTGGCATCCTGTTTAGCGAGCTCCAGCCATTGTATAAAAAGCTTCTCCCTTTGCAGGCTTGTTTCGTAATCGGGCACACCGAGGTGCAGGTCTGAGGCAAAGTAGATCTTTTTTCCGTCTGCCAATTGCATGGCGGCTAAGATAGTGGAATCAGTAATTAAAGGACCATGAGTTAAGGTCTCATCAACAGATTTTGATGCCAGAAGTCAGAAGTGACCTATTCCAATTCCAAAAAGAGCAGCGGAATGAGGTTTTTGAATATTAATGCTTGTATGCAAAGTGAAGAGGACTTTAAAATTTCGCCAGAAATGGAGACCACCTTTTACTTCCAAAGGGATGCCTATAAAACGAGCACTTTCTGTTTTGTCTGTAACAGAATTCTTGTATTGGTATCGTATAAACCCCAAGCCTGCCCTGCAATTAATAAATGCATATTTTCTGTTATATAACCACCCGTACATCAGGTTGTAGGATTCAATCTCTGGCAAACCCGGCCCAGTGAAAATAATTCCACTTTTGAGTTTGAAAAACCAATTGTAAGAAAAAGATATACTATGGTTTGGCTTAAATGCTATATTGAACGAAAGCTGATTTCCATTGCTAAAAAGAGGTCGAGGTGTAATTGCTATTACCGTTGAGCCATCCACCCACCATCCTTTTAGCCCACCGTCCTGACCCCTCAAATAGTGGAAAAGCAGAATAATTATAGCAGAGATAAAAAGTCTTTTCATAATTCAAGTTTTTCAGATTATTTAAGTATTTGTGACCAAAGAGGATACAGTTTCAAGAACAATCCCAAATTCAAACCAAGGGAGATTAGAAATACCCTAATCCAATACCTATCGTTCCACCTCCAAAAGTTTGAAGGGGATTTACGTTGGCATATAAATTAACGGAGAGAATAACCATACCAGCCCTTAGACCTACCTTGACTTTCAGTGGTATTCCCAGTGAAAGTTTGCTTATTTCAGTATAATATGAATAAGGATGAACATCAGACCTTACTCTAGAAGTATGTTCATTAAGGCTAAGCCCTACACGGGGGTTGAAAAATAAGATTCTGTTAAGGTGATAGAACCTGCCGTATTGGACAAATAAAGACGTGTTTCCCTGTGTGCTATTATCGGTGAAGAAACCATGCGTTCTACTACCAATGGAAACGGTATGTTTTAATGAAAAGACAGAATTAAGGGACAGGGATAACCCAAGAGAAGTAGGGTAAGCTGGCCCTGTGGATAATTCTAACCAGCCCCCGCTAAATTTGGAGTCTTTCTCCTGGGCGTATGAAGTGTAAACGAAAACCATTAATGACAATAAGAAAAAGTATTTTTTCACTGTTTATTTTTTTCTAAACTAGTGAAGGGAGATAAATGCTGAAAATGATTTTTTTGTGGCCAAAAAGCAGTCAGAAACGAAAACCGCAAAACCGCAGAGTTAAAAAAGGAAACAGATAAAAATAATTGCAAGAAATGCAAACGGAGAAATTAATGGTGAAGAATTGGCGTTTTTTGCCAAAAAAAATTCCGGCTGTTATTGATTTTCGCAACCGGAATTTAAAAAAAGATTTGAAATATAGCTATTTTACTACCTTGTATCGGCTGGCTACCTCATCCCAATTGATCACATTAAAGAAGGCAGTAATGTAATCAGGTCTGCGGTTTTGATATTTCAAATAATAAGCGTGCTCCCATACATCCAAACCTAAAATGGGGGTGCCTTTGGTTTCAGCTATATCCATCAAAGGATTGTCTTGGTTAGGGGTAGAAGTAACGTGCAATTTACCGTCTGCCCCTACGATCAGCCAGGCCCAGCCGGAACCAAAACGGGTAGCGGCCGCATTGCTGAATTCGTTTTTAAAATTGTCAAAGGAGCCAAAAGCTTCGTTGATGGCATCAGCCAGCTCACCGGAAGGGTTACCACCACCATTGGGACCCATTACTTTCCAGAAAAGATCGTGGTTGTAATAACCACCGCCATTATTACGAACGGTTCCGGAGTGTTGCGATATATTTTGGAGGATATCCTCAATAGATTCATTTTCAAGGGAAGTACCTTCGATAGCCGCATTCAATTTAGAAGTGTATCCTGCGTGATGCTTGCCGTGGTGGATTTCCATGGTCTGAGCGTCAATATGAGGCTCCAGTGCATCTTTAGCATAAGGTAATTCGGGAAGTTCAAAAGCCATAGTTTATTGTTTTACGTTTTGTGAATAAATGGAATATTGTAACAAAGCTATTTTAATTAAGTTTAACTCACTATTGATATGTCAAAACAGCAAATTGCTTAATTCTATTGAGCAAGGCTAACATCTTAACAAATAGCTTTTTTGGTACAGCAAAAAATTCCCTTTTTAATTTTTGACGCCTCGGCCGGAGCGGGAAAAACGTATAATTTGGTAAAACAATACCTGCGGATCTGCCTGCAGGGAAATTATCCGGGCACCTACCAGAGGATATTGGCGATAACCTTTACCAATAAAGCAGCTAACGAGATGAAAGAACGCATCATTTATGCGTTGCAACATTTTTCGTCCTATCCCCAACTGGGTAAGTTTGAGTCTCTTTTTAATGATTTGAAAGCAGAAACCGGATTAGAAGAAAAAGAACTGGTTCATCGCTCCGGTAAAATTCTCCGGTCTATTTTACATGCCTACTCTGCTTTTTCCGTTTCCACCATTGATAAATTTACCAATCGCCTGATCCGGAGTTTTTCAAACGAACTCAGAATCAGTGGGAACTATGAGGTAGAACTGGATGCCCCGGCTATCCTCAAAGAAGCTATTGACCGTTTTTTAAATTCCCTGCATCCGGGCGATGTAGCAACTATATCGTTAATTAAATTTATTGAAGACCAGCTTCATAAAGGTAGAAGCCCCCGGGTAGAGGAAAGTCTCCTAACGATGTCAAAACAACTTTTTGATGAAAGAGCATACCCATATTTACAAAAGCTGAAAGGATTTGATGCGGCCGGTATTTCAGAAATAAAAAAAACGCTTAATGCCGAGATTGGAAAAATAAAAGAAAAGGCTGCTGCTAAGGCAGAGAAGATCAAGCGTTTTTTGGAAGATGAACAGATAAATGAAGACCTCTTCTCAGGAAAATACCTTCCTAAATATCTCGATAAAACCATTGCTGAAGGTAAACTTATCATACCTAATAAAACGCTTCAAAAACAAATAGAAGGTTTACAGGGCTTTTATCCCCAGGCAAAGAAAAAGATTGCCGGGCCTGTTATAGACCCTGTAGAAGATGGGCTTCGTTCATTAATGAATAAGTTTTTTCAATGGGTTTGGGATCAATTCCCCTTTTATCACTTGGCGAGCTCAATTCTCAAAGACATTCATGCATTGGCCGTAATAGCCGAAATTGAGAATGAGCTGGAAGAAATTAAACAGCAAACTAACCGTATTCCCATCGGAGAGTTCAACAAGATCATCAGCGATTACCTGCAGGAACAACCGGCAGCCTTCATATACGAAAAAGCAGGGGAGCGCTATAATCATTATTTTATTGATGAATTCCAGGATACTTCTGTTTTACAGTGGAAAAACATGGTGCCCTTAATTAATAATGCTATTTCGTCTGGCGGAAGTGCTCTGATAGTAGGCGATGCTAAACAAGCGATCTATCGCTGGAGAGGTGGGGAAGTAAACTTACTGTTGAACCTCAGCAATGACAGCGACCTCAGCAATAAGCTTATAAATGGTAGACTCCAAAGCGAATTATACCAGAGGAAAAGCATTTCCCTGACCGACAATTACCGCAGTCGAAAAAATATAGTAGAGTTTAACAATAGTTTTTTTGAGTTGTCAGCTAAAGAGTTGTTGTCAGAACAACACCGGGATCTGTTTGGGCGGGCCGCTCAAAACATCAAAGGGGAAGATGGAGGTTATGTCAACGTTGAAAGGTTGATTTATGAACAGGATAATCCCGAAGCTTATCAAGAGGCGCAATGCGAAAGGTGTTTACAGATTGTTAATGATGCCATTCAAAACCGGGGTTATCAGCTAAGGGATATCGCTATCCTAACGCGTAAAAAAAGTGAGGCGACTACTTTATCCAGCTATCTGATAGAGAATGGAATAAATGTGGTGAGTGAACAAAGCCTGATGCTGGATCAATCTGCTGAGGTTAGAGCGATCCTATCATTTTTTAAGGTGGTATTGCGACCTGATGATTATCGTGGGCGAATAGATTTTGCAGAATACCTTTGGAACAAAGCTTCATCAGTATATCCTGAAAAACACACTTTCCTCAGAGAAATTACTAAAGCGACATACCCGCAATTGCAAAGTTTACTGGATGGCTTATTACCGGATTTTTCCCTTACTACCTTCCCTTACCGCTCACTATTAGACAAGGTTTACCTGTTGATGCAAAAACTGCAGATGAATCACCAACAAAACCCCTATTTATTGGCCTTACTGGACAAGGCCTGGGAGTTTGATCTTAAAGGTGAGGGGAGCGAAGCTGCTTTTTTATGTTGGTGGGAAGAAGGAGGCGATCAAACGGCAATCTCTTTACCTGATGAACTCAAAGCTCTGAAAATGATGACTATTCATAAAGCTAAAGGTCTGGAATTTCCTATGGCGATCCTTCCGTTTGCCGACTGGCAAGCTACCAGGGGAACAGATAATAGTGCCTGGCTGGAGCTTGATATCAATGATTTTGGAGGGCTATCCGCAGCAAAAGTCCGACTGACAGAAAATGATCCTGACAATTCTTCGAGTAAGATAGATATAACAGTAACGGATAAAAACTATCAGCAGGCGTACCAGATCAATAAGGAGAATATCTATCTGGATAACCTCAACCTTTTGTACGTTGCCCTCACCAGGGCAGAAAACGAACTTCATGTTATTAGCAGTAAAGGCAGGAGGGACGACAAGGAAAGAATAAGCCTTTATTTTGATAAGTATCTGCGCAATATTGGAGTTGAAGGCGAGAGCTGGGAAAAGGGAAAACCGCTTTATGTTAACCATGAGATGGTCCAGCAAGAAACTGGGCTAGAGAGAAGCTACGACAGTGTATTATGGGAAGAAAAATTAGCGGTAAGCTATGGTACTCCCCTAAACTGGCAAGAAGCTGAGGCCAGATCCAGGGGTTCCGTATTACACGAAATATTGGCATTTATTAAGTCTCCCGTTGATATAAATAAAGCGATAGAAAGGGCTGTAATGAGAGGAATTATAGAGGTAGAAGAAAGGGAGGAAATAGAGAAGCCAATAAACTCTGTTTTGTATAACTCTGATTTACAAGATTATTTTAATTCTGAGGCAGAGGTTTTAAACGAAAGGGATATGCTTAATCCTTTATCCTCTAAAAATCGCCCGGACAGGATAGTCATACGGGGAAACAGAGTGGATGTGATCGATTACAAATACGGACAAGAGCAAGAACGTCATAAAGAACAGGTTGAAAAATATATGCAAAATCTCGTTTCCATGGGCTATGAACAGGGAGACAGGGTTTTAGTGTATATGGGTGAGGAAGTGAAGGTAGAGAAGTGGTAATTATATTTGTACAACATTAGAAAACAGAAAGGATGTACGGTAAACTACAACAGCATTTACAAAAGGAATTGGAAGACATTAAGTCTTCAGGTCTTTACAAAAAAGAGCGTATCATAACCGGTGAACAAGGTGCCGAAATTGAAGTGGAAGGAGGTCAAAAGGTCTTAAACTTCTGTGCCAACAATTACCTGGGCTTATCTTCACACCCCAAAGTTGTAGAAGCTGCCAAGAAAACCCTGGATAGCCACGGTTTCGGTATGTCGTCCGTGCGTTTTATCTGCGGAACCCAGGATATCCATAAGGAACTGGAAGAAAAAATAGCTGACTTTTTAGGTACTGAAGATACCATCCTTTACGCAGCTGCCTTTGACGCCAATGGAGGTGTTTTTGAACCGCTTTTAACAGCTGAAGATGCTATTATTTCTGACTCTTTGAATCACGCCTCTATTATTGACGGAGTTCGTTTGTGTAAAGCCCAGCGTTTCCGTTACGCCAATAATGATATGGTCGATCTGGAGGAGAAACTTAAAGAAGCCCAATCAGCCAGCCGTTTTCGAATTGTTGTTACTGATGGGGTGTTTTCTATGGATGGCTACGTAGCCCAATTGGATAAAATATGTGATCTGGCTGAAAAGTATAATGCCCTGGTAATGGTAGACGATTGCCATGCCACTGGTTTTATCGGTAAAACCGGTAGAGGAACCCATGAGCTCAATGGCGTTATGGGCCGAGTGGATATTATAACCGGAACTCTTGGAAAAGCTTTGGGCGGTGCCATGGGAGGTTTTACCAGTGGTCGCAAGGAGATCATAGAGATGTTGCGCCAGCGCTCGCGACCTTATCTTTTTTCCAATTCACTGGCACCTTCTATTGTAGGGGCTTCTATTGCTGTTTTTGAGCTGTTGAGCGAAACCACAGAACTGCGCGATAAACTGGAGTATAACGTTAACTACTTCAAAGAACGCATTAAAAAAGCTGGGTTTGATATCAAAGATGGTGACTCTGCTATAGTACCTATTATGGTTTACGATGCGGCCTTGTCTCAAAAATTTGCCGACAGATTACTGGAAGAAGGTATCTATGTTATCGGTTTCTTTTACCCGGTAGTTCCTAAGGAACAAGCCCGCATCAGGGTACAATTATCGGCAGCACATGAAGAGGAACACCTGGATAAAGCCATAACAGCCTTTACTAAAGTGGGTAAAGAACTCGGTATTATCTGATATAACATTCACTTTTTCTCATTATTACTCACTACTGAAAGCTTGGCTAAAGGGCTACATCTGCCTATAGGCCTGGTATTTTTGTGTATTTTTTCAATATGCTTTTTCAGAAGTTCTTTTATCTGAGATGATATCCGATTCATTTACTTTGTGTGTATTTATGAGAAGTAACTAATGCGGATTAATAGAATACTGCGGTATTCAGTTCAATTAACCTAATAAGCTAAAAAAGTGAGAAATAAGTACTTTGATCTGATCGACCAAACTTTTGACTGGCCCCAGGAAGGTTTTGAAGTAGAAGACGACAATACCCTGAGATGGAATGGTATTTACCTCATGGATATCATTAAGCAGTACGGCACACCTCTTAAAGTCACCTACTTGCCCAAGATCAGCGAGCAGATCCAAAAGGCCAAGCGCATGTTCAATGTAGCTATGGCCAAGGTAGGTTATGAAGGAGAATACAATTATTGTTATTGTACCAAAAGCTCCCATTTTTCCTTTGTATTGGAAGAAGCTCTTAAAAATGATATTCATATCGAAACATCCAGTGGTTTTGATATCAACCTGATCGAAGCTCTCTATGAAGAAGGAGATATCACCAAAGACCGGTTTATCGTATGCAATGGATTTAAAAGGCCTCAGTACATTGAGAATATCGCCCGTCTCGTCAATAACGGTTTTAAGAACACTATTCCGGTTTTCGACAATAAAAATGAGATCAATCAACTGGAAGAACAGCTGGAAGCCCCTTGTAAAATAGGCATCCGTATTGCTTCCGAAGAAGAGCCCAAATTTGAGTTCTATACTTCCCGTCTGGGGGTGGGCTATAAAGATATAGTATCCTTTTACAGCGAAAGGATTAAAAACAACAAGTTCTTCGAGTTGAAAATGTTGCACTTTTTCATTAATACCGGTATTAATGATAATGCCTATTACTGGAGTGAGCTTCTGAAGTGTGTGAACGTTTACGTAGCCCTTAAGAAAGTTTGCCCCAGCCTGGACTCTCTTAACATAGGAGGAGGGTTTCCCATAAAAAACAGCCTTAGCTTCAATTACGACTACGATTATATGGCCGAGGAAATAATCGCCCAGATCAAACAGATATGCAATAGTGCCGGGGTAAAAGAACCCGACATTTTTACGGAGTTTGGGTCATTTACCGTGGGAGAGAGCGGGGCGACCTTCTTCTCCATTCTGGATCAGAAAAAACAAAACGACCGCGAGAACTGGAATATGATCGATGGCTCTTTTATGACTTCCCTGCCAGATTCCTGGGCTATTAACAGGCGGTTTATTCTTTTGGCTATCAACCGTTGGGAAAAGCAGTACGAAAGGGTTTTACTGGGCGGGCTTACCTGCGACAGTGATGACTATTATAATAGTGAGCAGCACGCCAATGCTATTTATCTCCCAAGGTTTAGCCAGGAAGAAAAACAATTTATTGGTTTTTTCCACACAGGGGCTTACCAGGAGAGTTTGGGCGGCTATGGCGGTATCCAGCACTGTTTGATGCCAGCACCTAAGCACGTAGTAATAGACCGTGATAATGAGGGGAATATCCATACTCGCCTATTTGCCAAAGAGCAGAGTTATAAGAGCATGTTGAAAATTCTGGGCTATTGACATTTTTAGAAAAATTACCATTGTATTTTTTAAAGCAATTTAAAAACTTGCATAACGAATCAGACCTATGAGTAAGCAGCGCAGTACCATCTCTCATTTTTTGGAGGAGAACTATCTTCATTTCAATGCCGCAGCCTTGATGGATGCTGCTAAAGCCTATGAAAAACACCTGGAGGAGGGCGGCAAAATGATGATCACTTTGGCCGGGGCTATGAGTACGGCAGAGTTAGGAAAAACGCTGGCCGAAATGATCCGGCAGGATAAAGTGCAGATCATTTCCTGTACGGGAGCCAATCTTGAGGAAGATATTATGAACCTGGTGGCTCATAAGCACTACAAAAGAGTACCTCATTACCGCGACCTGAGCCCTAAAGATGAATGGGAACTGCTGGAAGGAGGGTTTAATCGTGTTACTGACACCTGTATTCCGGAAGAAGAAGCTTTTCGCAGATTGCAGAAACACATTTTTAAATTGTGGAAAGAAGCTGATGGTAAGGGTGAAAGATATCTGCCCCATGAATATATGTTTGAGATGCTCAGGAGTGGGGTCCTGGAGCAATACTATGAAATAGACCCTAAAAACAGCTGGATGCTGGCAGCTGCAGAAAAGAATTTGCCAATAGTCTGCCCCGGTTGGGAGGATTCTACCATGGGTAACATCTTTGCCTCTTATTGTGTAAAAGGAGAGCTCAAGCCAACTACCGTTAAAGGAGGTATTGAATATATGACCTGGCTGACAGATTGGTATGTAAAAAACTCATCAGGAAAAGGGGTTGGTTTTTTCCAGATTGGAGGCGGTATCGCAGGTGACTTTCCCATTTGTGTGGTCCCCATGCTATACCAGGATCTGGAAATGGAAGATATTCCTTTCTGGAGTTATTTCTGCCAGATATCGGACAGCACCACCAGTTATGGCTCTTATTCGGGAGCAGTGCCCAATGAGAAAATCACCTGGGGAAAATTAGATATTGATACACCAAAATTTATTGTCGAATCAGATGCTACTATTGTGGCACCTTTAATATTTGCCTGGCTATTGAATTATTAAACTTACCAAACACCCTACTAGACCAAACATGAAAACTCCTAAACCTGACAAAAAAAGAGTAATTGTCGATTATAAAAACATTACTTCAGAAATACTCGAGCTGTTTACCGATCGCTATCCTTATGGATATGAGGATGAAGACATCATTAAATTCAAAAACTCCAAAGGGGAAAATGTGTCGGCTGTTCCTTTTGAAACCAGTGACACCAAATATTTGATCAAGGTTGGGGTAGAAATGGACAAAAAGATCGAAGCTTTTTTAGATGATGAAGATGATGATGTATCATCGGGTGAAGTAGGTGAAATCGCCACTCCGGATGACGAACCGGAAGACTAGGAACGCCTATGATTATCTTTATGTAGCCTTACAGATAGCCTTATTTGTATGCTACATACTCCCGTTTGAATTCATGCGACTGCATTTTCCTGCCTGGTTCAGGATAATGAGCCTGTTGGTATCAGGGATCGGATTAGCCGTAGTAATATTTGCCATCTTACAACTAAATACCAACCTCACACCTTTTCCAAGTCCTAAAAAGAACAGCTACTTGGTGCAAAGCGGATTGTATAGGTATATCAGGCATCCCATTTATACCGGGATCATTCTTTTATTGCTCGGCTATGCCTTATACATCGAAAGCCTTTACCGTCTTACTATTTTAATACTGCTTTGGATATTATTTTACTTCAAAACGGTTTACGAAGAAAAAGCTTTAATTCAGAAATTTCCCGACTACAAGGAATACAAGGTAAAAACAGGCCAGTTCTGGCCTTTAAAGAGATGAGTCAGCTTCCTGATTTAATAATTTTTTCGCTTAGAATTACTTCGTCACCCGCCAAAACCTGAAGGATGTAGGTTCCCTGGCTCAGTGGTAATAGATCGAAAAACAGTTCATTAAGGCCTGCCCGGGCATTGGTTTCAATAATTTGATCAACCAATTGTCCTTTGATGTCAAAAATATAGGCCTTTACAGTAGAATTTCTTTCCAGGGTAAATTGAAAAGCAACGTAACGGTTAAAAGGATTGGGAAAAGTTCCGGCACTGCTGCCTCTATCGGTGCCTTTCACAACAATAGTGTCTTGGAAGAGGCAGCCTCTCTTATCAATAACTGTCAGATCAATGGTATCGCTTTTACACAAACCTATTAAAGTCCCTGAATTTACGGTATCACCATTGAAAATGTAGGTGTAAGGAGGTATTCCTCCGGAGGCTTCCGCTTTAAGCTGACCCAGACAATATATAAATTCCCCGCTCTCGTCCCACTGAATATTCAGGCGGTTGGTATCGGGGCTAGTCAGTTTATTTATCCAGGTCGCATTGCGATTATTAAAGGTGCCGTAATAACCGGCTGTCCATACAACTCCAGGTTCGTCATATACCCTTTGTATTCCGAAATAATCCCCCCACCTTTCATAACTATCGGAATGGCGATCCGTATAATTGTCACCGTTTTTGATCCGCACTAATTCTGAATAAGAACTGTCATTGGAATAATAAACGGCCCCTATTCCCGGAAAATCGTTAGGCGAAGTGAAATCAAAAGCGATAATAACTTCAGAATCACATTCATCGTTACCAGTAAAGGCTAAATTAGGGTAGGCCAGGTCCAGACTGTCATCATCTATTATTGTTCCTTTTATTTCGGGATCCACAGTGCCGGGATTACTGATATGACCGTGATAAACAGCAGCCAATCCGGTGGCAGGGTTTACCGTAGTGGAAACAAATTGTATCCAGTCGCCATTGGTAATACCCCCTAAAACCCTCGCATCATTAGTTTGCAAGCCTTTGGTTGGGTCAGAAAGGTCGGTGTCGGCTTGCCTTCCGTTAGGAGGCACTCCATAAGGCACATTCGTTTTACCGACATTTATGAGCAATTCGGTAGAAGGCTCATCCAGAGTGCCATTTACCTCAAGTACGAATATAGTATCGTTAGTGATGTCGAAGTTTCGGTTAGAAAGTAAAAATTGTCTGGGTGCTGTACCATTGATCCCTGTTACGGTATGCAAGTTGCGTATCAATCTTCCGTTATGCCTGATATCAGAGTAAAATTTTGAACTAACACTGTCCTGGTTGGAATAACCATCATTTTTATTGAGTTGCCAGATGATGCTTCCGTCAAAACCTACCTGCCAGGAAACACCGGGAACAATCAGGTTTCCGGTAATGAAAAGCTCTTCATCGGTAATACTGATGGCCGGGTAATCCGTCCACCGGTTATTATTTAAAGGATTGCCCGGCAAGGTATATACATACCAGGGGTCTGAAGGGTTGTTAGAACTGGAAAAACAAACAACTATCTGGCTGTTAAAAGGATTATTGTCTCTTAAAAAAACCAGGATGAAACGGTCAGCCTTTTCATCATAAATGATCTTTGGATCATAATAATTGTGGTTTAATGATCCATTGGCCATGTTTTGCAATGATATCAGGTGATTGCTGAATATAGTAGTATCGTCTTTAACATCGTAAGCCCAAATGGCATTGTTAACTCCGGCAATCAATACATCATCATTGGAGATGGCCATGGTATTGTCATTGGGTATGCCACCGGAGTATTGTAATACAGTACCGTTAAACAGTACGGAGTACATACCGGTGCCTTTTCCTACGATTGGTTGAGGTACAGAACTGGATTTTTTATGGCTTGTAGGTGATTTTTTAACGGGATACAGTCTTCTGGAGGTAATTTTTTGCCTCATTATGAAAGACTTATAACCTTCTCCGTTTGGATCGGGTGCTTCCAGATTTTTTAATAGGGCATTATATGATGACTTTGCAGTTCTCGGAGAAAAAACATTTGTTTTACGGGCCGCAGCTTTTTTCTGGATATAGGTTGTTTGGGCAAAGGAACCCGTGGCAACTAAAAGTAAAACAAGAAATGAAAGGAGTATTTTCAAGTTTATGGGTTTTTAGATTACACTTTCAAATTTAAACATCATTGAGATGATTATAAACAAAAAGAATGTACCATCCAAAAAAAGCTTCCTTTACAGGGGTAAAAGACCTTTGAAGAAGAGTAACAGCAGACAGTTAAACCTCTTTCTTTAAGTGACATCTCTTTTTCGGGTATCCTGCTTTTACTTCTTGTTGAAATAAATTAGTAGAGTAGGCTTATTCCCGGATAGATTTGTTATTGATTGATCAGAGTTCCTAAAAATAATTGAGTAGGGATCTCTTTTTGAAGGGGATTATTGAAGCCTCTGATATTTTAAAATGAAGGAATCCTAAAGAGGTCGGGCTCAGTATGAAAAAAGTTTTCGCTTAAACATTAGGCATTGTTATTTAAAGGTCTATTTCTTATAATTGATTGTTTATTAAACCAATCCCTATGAAAAAAATACTGTTACTCTTATTGGGCTTTTCCGGATTGACATTAACAGCTCAAACAATTATATCTGTAGGGTATAATCCCCCAGCCACACTGGTAGCAGATGCCGGAAATGACACCACCATTTGTTCAGGCTGCTCCGTAACTTTAAATGGAGCATCCTCAGGCGGAACAGCTTCTTTTAATTACAGCTGGTCTCCGGTAACAGGTCTGAGCAATCCCAGCATTGCCAACCCTGTGGCTACACCTTCTGTTACTACTACCTATACTTTAACGGTAACAGATGTCAATAACTGTTCATCAACTTCAGATATCACCGTAGCGGTTGGTGTTGTTGGTATAGAGGAAAATATCCTGAATAAGCTCGTACTTGCTCCTAATCCTGCCGATGAGTCGGTCTTGCTGGATTTTAAGAAGCCTTTAACAGAAGAGATCAATTATCAACTCATTGCCCCTGACGGGAAAATAGTAAAAAGAGGCTCCCTTCTCAAGACAAACACAGAGCATAGGTTGAATGTATTATCCTTAAACAGCGGAGTATATATCCTTAAGATAAAGGATAGTAAGTCCATGATCTCCCGTCAAGTTATTGTAAAACATTAAGCCTGAAAAAATGAAAATATCATTCTATAAGATCTGTGTATTAGCTTTACTGGTGTTCCTGGGCATCAGCTCTATTTCATTGGCCCAGAATATCTGTCAGGGAGAAGTCGTAAAACTGGGTTTACCCCCAAATGCCCTGGGTGGCAGTATTCAATGGCAGGAGTCAGCCAATGGCGTTACATTTACAAATATCAGCGGTCAGATAAGCGATACTCTTAACCTAACAGTAAACTCATCCGGCTATTACCTCGCTCAAATTACTGAAGGTAGTTGCGACCCTTTTTATTCTGATACAATTCATATTATAATGGTTACTCCGCCTTCTCCTTCTAACGCTGGTACCGATATCAATGTCTCAGGAACATCGACAACCCTTAATGCAACTTCTCCTGTTACTGGTACCGGAAGCTGGGCAATTGCAAGTGGAACCGGGGGGACTGTTGCCAATCCTTCCAGCCCTACTTCTACTTTTACCGGCAGTGCGAATACTACTTATCAACTGACCTGGACGGTTACCAATCCTCCCTGCGATCCTTCGGTAGATACGGTAAATGTGACCTTTGGCGGAGGGAGTAGTGTCCCTTCAATAACGTGTAACAGTCAAACCCTTTTTGTGCATCCAACGGACAATTCAGGTCCGATTCAATGGGGATGTATCGGGCAGGTTGCAGGAGCCTCCAGCGATACCGATGGTCAAACCAATACCAGTACCATTGTAAGTGTTTGCGGAACTAACACAGCTGCAAATGTTTGCGCCAGCCTTAATGCCTTTGGTTTTTCAGACTGGTATTTACCAGCCTATGACGAACTGGATTGCATGAGAAATAACGCAGCAACCATTGGCGGTTTTTCCAATGACTCTTACTGGTCATCCACAGAAGGGAGCGGTATATTTACAGCCAATGCCAGGTACCGTACCTTTCCTTCCGGGGTTAGTGGCTTTGGCACAAAATCGGGGACACACCGGATAAGATGTGTAAGAAAGTAAAGTGAACAGCATATATAGCCTCATTTTTTTGGCGCTAGCCTTTGGTTTATCCAGCTTAAAAGCACAGGAGGTATTGCCCATAATAATAGAGGGAAGGATAAAGGGATGGGAGGAAAAGACGGTATTTCTGCAGGAATACGAAGGCTATCTTTCTCCCAATGTAGATACGGCTGTTACAGATGAAGCAGGCCGTTTTTCTTTCAGTTATTTTCCCAGGTACCAGGGTCTTCACCGTTTATTGATCGATAAGGGAAACACAGTTGATGAACAGGTTTATGTCGATCTTATATTAAGCGACCAAAGAATAAAGCTGCACGGTGAATATCCTGATGTCAGCAATACCCTTGAGATTGCAGAAGGTAGAGAAAGCAAAGCTTTGCGGGATTTTCTCGGGAAAAATAATGAATTGACCTACCGTGAAGTAATACTCCAGGAGCTGGTATCTCAATATCCGGTTTCAAACCGTTTTATCCAACAATCCAGACGGGAATTACAGGCAGTGAGAGAAGAGCGGCAAGCATTGATAAAAAAGTTCATCTCAGATAAGACGGATAATCCCCTGGCATCGGCTTATGTGGAATTGTGGAAGAATTTTGAGCAGGCCAACAGCAATAAGCGGGGAAGACAGGATTTCTGGAAAGGAGTTGACTTCAGTTCACCTTTGCTTCTCCGCACCAATGTAGTATCTCAAAAAGTATTGGAGTATTTCAAATTGTATGAGTCGGGAGCCAGTACTTTTGAAGAGATAAAAAGCTTTGTTGATCTTACCTTAGATCCCCAGGAGGTCAATCCCCTGTTATGGGATAACAGCTTTAAATTCCTGGAGCTCGGTTTCACTCAAATGGGAGCCACTGAAATGCTACAATATCTCAAGGATAAACTGGAACAATATCAAAGTTGCGATAACCCCAGTCTGGAGAGCGAAATTGACCGCAGCATCTCTCTTTCCCAGGGGCTTGATTATGGGCATGAAGCCCCCGATTTTCAACTTTTAAACGAAAAAAATACTGCTGTATCACTGCGTGAACGGAGTGAATTAAAAAAAATATTGATCTTCTGGTCCCCAGATTGTCTTCATTGCACTTCTTCCATCGATAAATGGAAGAGTTTATCTTCAGATTACCCTGACTTTGAGATTATAACTATAGCGGTATATAAAGACAGGAACTATTGGAACAATTTCATTGCAGAAAACCAGATGGACTTTTCCATCACTCTTATAGATACATCAGGCTGGCAGGGAGATCTGGTAGAAAACTATCTTATTTCCCGAACGCCTACTTATATGGTACTGAATGAAAAAAATGAGATCATAGCCAAGCCTGAAAATCTTTTGAAATTAAAGGAGTTCCTTCTCCCGTAAGGCGGGAGATTCTTAAAAGCGCTTGGTATAAGCATGACAATAAGGAGTGCCCCCTTTTTTGTTGTAATAGTCCTGATGGTATTCCTGTTGTTCGGGATAGAACTCAGTAGCTTTTGTAATTTCTGTAGCCACATCATAATCCTTGGCTTCCAGTTCTTTTTTGAGTTTTTCGGCAATTTGCTTTTGCTCTTCGTTGAGATAAAAGATGGCAGAGCGGTATTGTTCCCCAATATCCGGTCCCTGGCGGTTGACCTGGGTGGGATCGTGAGTTTCAAAAAACAAGCGGGTCAGGGTTTCATAATCTGTTTTGGCAGGATCATATACTACTTCAACGGTTTCAGCATGTCCGGTGGTTCCGCTGCATACCTGACGATAAGTAGGGTTGGCTACATGTCCTCCCGTATAACCCACGGTAGTAGAAATAACTCCTTCAGCCCTTTGCATGTAATATTCGGTGCCCCAATAGCAGCCTGAGGCAAATAGTGCTCTTTCCATTGTTTTCTGATTGTTTTCTGATTGTGCATTGTATGTTCCACAGGCTATCAAGATAATAGCTAATAGCGAAAAAACCTTTTTCATAATTAATGTTTTAACACTGACAAACAATTTTTAAGCCAGAACCCTTTAGCTTAACACTTCAGAACCCAATAGGTTTTTCCGGATCAACAGCTCCGCGATTTGGATGGTGTTGGTAGCTGCTCCTTTGCGCAGGTTGTCAGAAACGATCCACATATTCAGGGTATTGACTTGTGAGAGATCCCTGCGGATACGGCCTATGAAAACCTCATCTTTTCCTTCCGCATATAAAGGCATGGGGTACTGGTTAACCTCGGGTTGATCCTGTACCGTAATTCCCGGTGTTTCAGCTAGCAGTTTACGGATATCGGAAATATTAAACTCCTTTTCAAACTCAATATTCACACTTTCGGAATGGCCTCCGACAACGGGAACCCTCACAGCAGTAGCAGTAACATTTACCGTATCATCACCCAGTATTTTTTTGGTCTCATTGGTGAGCTTCATTTCTTCCTTCGTATAGCCGTTATCGAGAAAAACGTCACAATGAGGCAAACAATTTTTGTCGATGGGATAGGGGTAGACCATTTCCCCTTTTTCTCCCAGGCGTTCGTTTTCCATTTGCTCTTGGGCTTTAGCCCCAGTACCGGTAATACTTTGATAGGTACTTACCACCACTCGCTTAACCTTGTAACGGTCATTCAGGGGTTTCAAAGCCATTACCAATTGTATGGTAGAGCAATTGGGGTTGGCTATAATACGGTCACTTTCCGTAAGCAAATGCCCGTTGATCTCGGGTACGATGAGTTTTTTATCGGGCTGCATTCGCCAGGCCGAAGAATTGTCGATTACCGTAGTGCCCACTTCTGCAAACCGGGGGGCAAACTCCAGGGAGGCACTTCCACCGGCAGAGAACAAAGCGAGATCAGGCCGGGCTTTAATGGCTTCCTGCATACTGTATATGCGGATCTCTTTACCTTTAAAAGAAAGGCTTTTCCCCACCGATCTTTCTGAAGCAACCGGGATCAACTCTTCAAGCGGGAAGTTCCTTTCCTCTAATAACTGTAACATTACACCACCTACCATTCCGGTAGCACCTACCACAGCAACTTTCATATCCTGCAAAACTTAATTTTTACTTAATTGATTTTTAAGAATCAAGACGCAAATTTAGGGGTATTAAAATCATTATGAACAAGATTCTTCTCCTTCTCCTGCTTCCGGTTTTCACTTTGGCCCAACTTTCCATTACCGATGATTTCAGCGATGGTGACTTTACGGTTAATCCTGCTTGGTCAGGCGATATGGTTGATTTCCAGGTGGTTTCTGGAGAACTACAGATGAACAATACCAGCCCTGCTTCTCCGGCAGATACCTCGGTTTTGGTACTTTCCAGCAACATTGCTAATTCAGCTAACTGGCAATTCTATTTCCGTTTTGAAGAAAATCTCACTTCGAGCAATTACGCCAAGGTCTATTTAACCAGCGACACTTCAAACCTTAAAGGAGCCGTTAACGGTTATTTTTTGCGTTTTGGCGGTAGCACCAGCGATAAACTCAGCCTTTACCGGCAGGATGGCAGCTCGGAAACATTGCTCACCGAATCATCTACCGGTTTTTTACAGGGAAATTTAGTTGAGGTAAGGGTAGAGGTAAGCAAGGATATCTCTGGCTTATGGACGCTTAAAGGGGATACCGGGGCAATAATTAATCCCTTGGTTACATTGGGTACGGCCAATGATCAGACGTATAGTTCCAGTAAGCATTTCGGGCTGTTTTGCCGCTATACTACTACCCGGGCCGACAAGTTCTTCTTTGACGATTTTAACCTGAACGGATTGCCTTTTCAAGACCTGACCCCTCCGGTTCTCGACACAGTACTTGTTCTCTCGGCCAATACCCTGGAGTTACAGTTCAATGAAGAACTGAAGCCAGTGACTGCTCAGCTGAACAGCAATTACAATGTAAATGGAGGTATCGGACAAGCTGTTAATGCCGTTTTGAGCGGAGCCAATGATACAGTAACCTTAACTTTTGGCAATTCTTTCCAAAACGGGATTTCTTATCAGCTAAGTGTCAGTGGTGTTGAAGATACCGCAGGTAATGTAGCCTCGACCAACTTCAATTTTATCGTAAATGATGCCCTTCCCTTCATTACGGCCTTACAGGTTTTGAACGACAGTACGGTCAATCTCTTTTTCAGTGAAGGTGTTAATTCCGGTTTTGCGGGTACTCTGGCCAACTTTACCGTAGATAATTCCATAGGTAATCCTGTAGTCAGTAATCAGAATACGGCCAACACCGTAGCACTGGGGTTTGCCAATAAATTGCAAATAGGCGTGCCATACCGTCTTATTGCAGAGGGCATAGAGGATGATTTCGGCAATCTGAATGATGATACGGTCTTTTTTTCCTTGGGACAGATCAATATTTTCGACAATTTTTCTGACGGGGATTTCACGGTAAACCCAAGTTGGCAAGGCGATACCTTTGCTTTTGAAGTAGACAGTGTGAATCAACTTCAACTCAATGATACAGCTGCCGGAGAAGCTTACCTCAGTACCCGGAGTTCTATTATTGACAATGCCTTTTGGGAGTTTTATCTGCGGCTTGAATTCGCGACATCTTCGCAGAATTTTGCCCGGGTTTACCTCAGCAGTGACGATAGTGTACTTACCGATACCCTGAACGGTTATTACCTTCTGATAGGGGGTACAGATGATGAAGTAAGCCTTTATCGCCAGGATGGAACCAGCAGTACCGCTGTTTTACAAAGCCCCTCGAAATTTATAGATACAGACCCGGTAGAATTGAAAGTTAGGATAAGCCGGGATGATAAAGGCCTTTGGAGCCTGGAGGCTGATACGGCTTTAAATGGTTCCTATCTGAGCCTGGGTTCCGCCACAGATTCTGTTCACAGGTCGTCATTTTACTTTGGCCCCTATTGCAAATATTCCAGCACCCGGGCCGATAAGTTCTATTTTGATGATTTTAACCTCAGCGGGGAAGCTTACGTTGACCTAAGTCCTCCCAGGGTTGACTCGGTAAAAATCATAACCAATAATGCCCTGGAAGTGCTCTTTTCTGAATCAGTGACTGAGATCACGGCCAGAACGACCGGGAATTATAGCGTAAACAACGGAATAGGTTCTCCTGCTACTGCTCTGTGGAACACAGGTGATCCGCGCAGGGTTATACTTTCATTTATCAATACTTTTCAGAACAAAACCTCTTATGAACTTTATGTAAAGGGGGTGGAAGACCTTTTTGGCAATCCTTCTGATGACACCGTGGGTTTTTCATACCTGTCTCCCGAAGCAGGAGATGTAGTGATCAACGAGATCATGCCTGATCCCAGCCCGGTGGTGGGTTTTCCTCCCAACGCCTTGCCGGAAAGGGAATACCTGGAATTGTATAATCGTACAAACGTAGCCATCGATCTCCGGGATTGGGTTCTGACCATTGGCAGCAGCACCGAAGTTTTACCCACCTATTTACTGGAACCCGACAGTTTTGTGGTTATTACACGGGATGAGGGAGTTGTTGAATTCCCTCCCGGTTTACCGCTTTTGGGTTTGGATATGTCAAGTACGGCTCTCACTAATTCGGGCAATACTGTCAGCTTGCAGTCTCCTACCGGAGAGATCATTTCAACGGTCTCTTACACCGATGAATGGTATAATGATCCCGGCAAAGATGAAGGGGGTTGGAGTATGGAACAGATAGATGCAGAAAACCTTTGTGGGGGTATAGATAACTGGCGGGCTTCCACCGATCCAGTAGGCGGTACTCCCGGACGCCCCAACAGTGTAAGCGGTATCAACCCCGATACAGTGGCTCCGGCTTTTGAACGGATAGCTATAGCAGGGGATAGCTCTGTGGTAGTTTTTTTTACTGAAAGGGTGGAACGCTCTGTATTGCAGACGGAAAACAATTATATTGTTGACCCGGCCATAACCATAGACCAGGCCCTGCCGTTGCTCCCTTCCTTAGATCAGGTGACCATTCATTTTTCCGAGGCTATTGACCCCAATACCATTTATACTTTAACCTTAAACGATTATCCTTTGGACTGCGCAGGGAACCTAATGTTGGCTGATACCCTGATCTTTGCTGTTCCCGCTTTTCCCGAGGAGGGTGATATTCTGATCAATGAAATTCTTTTTAATCCTCCCAGTGGGGGCTCTGATTTTGTGGAGCTTTACAATAATTCCGATAAGGTTTTTGACCTTAATAAACTTCGCCTGGGCAACTGGGATGCTGCTTTCAGGGCGATAGAAGATCCGGAAGAATTGAGAGAGGAAAGCTTTTTGTTTGAGCCTGGCCGTTATCTGGCTTTAACAACGGATCCCGCTTTTCTGGAGCAACAATATATTTTAGAACAACCTAAAAATATAGTTGAGGTTTTAAACCTGCCCTCCATGGGTGATTCGGAGGGCAGCGTGGCAGTGGCTACTTCAAACTTACTGACGGTAGATCATTTTGAATACGAAGATGACCTGCATTTAGCCGTTATTGATAATGATGAGGGAATAAGCCTGGAACGCATCAGCTTTTCCAAAGCCACCCGGGATGACGACAATTGGCAAAGTGCTGCTTCTACGGCTGGCTATGCCACTCCTGGCTATGAGAATAGCCAGTATTTTATCCCCAAGATCTCCGCTGAGATCAATCTCGATCCCAAGGTATTTTCGCCCAACCAGGATGGTTATCGCGATGTGTTGGCCATCAATTATGAGTTTGACCAAACCAATAATGTAATTTCTATTAGTATCTGGAACAGCGGAGGGTTACAGGTGAAGGAATTGGTGCAAAATGAAAATGTGAGCCAGACCGGTTTTTTTACCTGGGACGGAACAGGAGACAACGGGCAATTGCTGAATACGGGTATTTACATCGTAATAGTCGAGTATTTTAACCAGGACGGCCAAAAAGAAATAGTACGCCAAACCTGTGTTTTGAGCCTGTAAATGACTTTGGATAATATCACTTAGATTTTTATTCCATTGATGTAAAATGGTCATATCAAATACTTAATTTAGACCATTAGTGTAAATCACATTTTTTATAAAAGAATTATTAATCAAACCTTAAAAAAATGAGCGAAGTAATCCACTTGAATTTAGTCAACGATTCAAATTCAATTAACGGTCCGGAGATAGTAATTTTTCAAAAGAATGTAGCCACCGGCTTTCAGGAACTGGCAGCAGCCTGGACGGTGGCCAAGAATCTCGGCCAGGGTCAACACCACCCTTTTACTTATTCCGATCAAATGGAGATTTCCGTTTCTGATAGCTGGGGTAATGAAACCCCCAGACTCCCGGCCAGCGCAGGGGATAACTTTCAGGTATTTAAAGATCCGGCAGGAATAAGAATGGAGTTGGAAGGAAAGGCTGTAAGCCCCGAAGATGTCAGTTTGATCAATAATCTTGAGCAAGGATCCGTCAATGTCAATATATACAGGGATGGTAAGTTATTGGGTGTAGAGCCCAATATAGTTCCTGAACAAAAAGCAGTATTTCAGTTTAAGCCAGTCCTTTTTATAGGAGTTGCCTATGACCTGACCGAAGGTGAAATGATCACTTCTGAAGTGATTTCTCAGGCAAAAACAGAGATTTCCCTCGAGGGGGTCAATAGTGCCGATATAATTATGACCGGAGGAGGAGAAGGGCCGGATGCCAAGCCTTACAGCTTTGCTCTTGAGCACGTTGAAATGGCTTAGGAACTAGCTTCAGATACAACGCAATAGAATTTACTCAGCTATTGGCGGCAAGAAATGTTCATCCCTTGCCGCCAAAACTTTTATTCTAAGTTTGTAAGGCATAAAACATTACCTGGTTCTTTGGAGAAATTGCCCTTGACTAAAATGTGATTTGCCTTACCATGAGTAAAGAAGAAAAAATAGCCGCTTTTGATGCCAGTAGTTACGCTACTAATGATAATCTATTTGGCTTGCCTTTCAATTACGCTGATTCAGAGACCATTGTTTTACCTGTGCCATGGGAAGTGACGGTTTCTTATAATTCAGGTACAGCCCAGGGGCCTGAGGGGGTTAAGGAAGCCTCATTGCAGGTAGATCTATACGATCCTTTTTTAAAAGACGCTTGGAAGAAAGGCATTTATATGCTGGAAGTAAATCACGAGCTATGGGAGAAGAGCAATCGCCTGCGGAAAAAGGCAGAAAAGTATATAGGGTCTTTATCGGATCAGACAGATTTCAAGGACTATACTTTGACCCTGGAAAAGATCAATAAAGGCTGCCGCAAGATGGTGAAATGGGTGCGTGAGCAGTCTGAAAAATTGATAGAAGATAACAAAAGGATTGTCTTGTTGGGCGGTGACCACAGTACTCCATTGGGACTTATCCAGGCTTTGGCGGATAAAAAAGGGGCTTTTGGCATTTTGCAGATAGATGCTCATGCCGACCTGCGGGAAACCTATGAAGGTTTTGAATATTCCCATGCGTCTATCATGTACAATGCGCTGAAGCTTGAGAATGTAACTAAGCTGGTGCAGGTAGGTATCCGCGATTACAGTGAAGGAGAAGTGGGAATCATTAACCAAAGCAATGGGCGGATCAAACCTTTTTTTGACCGCGATCTGAAACAGGCTCAATACCAGGGAGAAAACTGGGCGACTCAATGCCGGGAGATCATTGATGAACTCCCTCCAAAGGTTTATCTGAGCTTTGACATCGATGGCCTTGATCCCAAGCTTTGCCCCAATACCGGAACTTCGGTAGCGGGCGGCTTTGAAACAGAGGAAGTTTTATTTCTGTTGGAGAGGCTGGTGCTGAGTGGCCGGGAAATAATAGCTTTAGACCTGAATGAGATCGCTCCGGGCAATGATGAGTGGGACGCTAATGTAGGGGCGAGGTTGCTATACCGCCTTTGTAACATTATGGCTGCTTCCGGACAATAAAAAAGTAGCCCCATAAGGCTGCTGTGTCTGAGCTGGAAAGTATATAATGAAATAATTTTTAGCGGAAATTACCACTACTTTCTCCTGGGCATCGTCACCTTTACGACAAGCTACCAATAGGCAATAAATGTTAAAGAGAAAATAGGAAGTTTTCCAATAATTTTCATGATTGATACTATAGGGAACTTTTAGTTAATAAATTTATAGTATTTAACCCCTTAATAGCCAAATAGTTTAATTTCAAAAACAGAACCATGCCTCTCTATCAAACAGATCTGTATAAAATTTTATTTCTCGACATAGAAACGGTAAGCCAGAAACCCGATTTTGAGCTTTTAGATGCTCAATGGCAGCAGCTGTGGGACGATAAGACGCGTTATCAGAGAGGAGAAGAGACCTCAGCAACCGAATATTATCCTCAAAGAGCGGCAA
Source organism: Owenweeksia sp. (assembly GCA_028277105.1). Classification (GTDB taxonomy): domain Bacteria; phylum Bacteroidota; class Bacteroidia; order Flavobacteriales; family Schleiferiaceae; genus JANQHO01. The sequence continues at coordinate 29,450 of JANQHO010000135.1, forward strand.
TAATGGCCGAGTTTGGCAGGGTCATTTGTATTTCCTGTGGGTTTTTTATTCATAAAGAAGGCAAGCGAAGTTTCAGGTTAAAATCCTTTCAGGGAGATAATGAAAAACAACTGCTGGAGGATTTTGCCGGGTTGCTGAAAAGTCATTTTGACGCTTCTTTTCTGCTTTGTGCCCATAACGGTAAAGAGTTTGACTTTCCCTTTCTTTCCCGCAGAATGGTAGTTCACGGGATTAAGCTGCCGAGGCTGCTAAACACCAGCGGGGCCAAGCCCTGGGAAATACCTCACCTGGATACAATGGAAATGTGGAAGTTTGGCGACTGGAAAGCTTACACCAGCGTTAAGCTATTGGCCACTCTTTTTGATATACCCACCCCTAAAGATGATATTGACGGCAGTATGGTAGGTGAAGTATATTGGCAGCAAAATGACCTGGAAAGGATCGTTAAGTACTGTGAAAAAGATACTATCACCGTGGCCCGGATATTTTTAAAGCTCCAGGCCATGGATACCTTGAAAGATGATGAGATCAGTATAAGCGAATGAGTGAAAAAGATTTTTTGTCAGTTGATAATCTGAGGATTAGTACAGCAGAAGCAGAGCTGGTCAGGGGCATCAGCTTTACCCTGGAAAGAGGTAGAACACTGGGAGTAGTAGGCGAATCGGGTTCCGGTAAATCTTTGAGCAGCCTGGCTATCATGGGTTTATTGCCTGCAAACCTGGAAATAAACGGCAGTATTTACTTTAAAGAACAGGAATTGGTGAGACTTGGGGCAGATGAACACCGCCAATTAAGAGGAAAGCAAATGAGCATGATCTTCCAGGAACCCATGACCTCTTTAAACCCCACCATGCAATGCGGACGCCAGGTAACAGAAAGCCTTCGTTTACATTTGAAGCTACCTCCAAAGGAAGCGTACGGGAGAACAATAGAACTTTTCCAAAAGGTGAAATTACCCCGGCCGGAAGCTATATTCAAAAGTTATCCCCATCAAATTAGTGGAGGGCAAAAACAAAGAGTGATGATTGCTTTGTCGGTGGCCTGTAATCCGGAACTTCTGATAGCCGATGAGCCTACCACAGCCTTGGATGCTACGGTACAATTGGAAATACTGGAACTTTTAAAGGAATTGCAGCAGGATTACAGGATGGCTATGATCTTCATTACCCATGATCTGGGAGTTGTCAAGCGTGTATCTGATGATTTGTTGGTACTGCACCAGGGAGATATGGTAGAAAAGGGGCTGGCCGAAGATATTATCAATAATCCGGCAGAAGCCTATACCAGAGGACTTTTGGCTTGCCGCCCCACTTTTGATACGGATTATTACCGGCTTCACCAGGTGAAGGATTTCAGTGGGGAAATATCTGCTATAAACTTTAAAAGGGAAAGTAAGGAGGCCAAACTCAAGCGGGCTATGCAACTGCAGGGCAAACCGCCATTGCTCGAAATAAATGACCTGAGCAAAGTGTACCAAAGTACCTCATGGTTCAATAAAGAGGAAAAAGTGAAAGCTGTTTCCAAAGCTTCTTTTAAGATCTACAAGGGCGAAAGTCTGGGCCTGGTAGGAGAATCGGGTAGCGGCAAATCAACTATTGGTAAAATGCTCACCGGTCTGGAAGGTACAAGCGAGGGAAATATATGGTTTAAGGGAAAGGATATTTCCCACCTGAGCAGGAAAGCCTGGCAAAAAATAAACCGGGATATCCAGGTAATTTTCCAGGATCCCTTTTCTTCACTCAACCCGAGGATTACAGTAGGAGCAGCCCTCAGGGAAACAATAAGCTATCACAATATCGCAAGAGGAAATGGGGCCAAAAAGGAAGCCCAGAACCTTTTGCTCAAAACAGGACTGGGTGGAGACAGCTATTTCAAATATCCCCATGAATTTTCCGGGGGCCAGCGGCAAAGAATAGGGATTGCCCGCGCGTTGGCTTTAAAACCCGAATTTATCGTTTGTGATGAAGCTGTTTCGGCCCTTGATGTTTCCGTTCAGGCCCAGATCCTCAACTTGCTGAACGATCTGAAAGAGGAATATGATTTCACCTATCTTTTTATTTCTCACGATCTGGCGGTAGTCAAGTACTTCTGTGACAGGATCGTAGTCCTGAAGGAAGGGGAAATAGTGGAGACAGATTTTTCAGATAAAATCTACGACAGTACTCAAAACGAGTATACCCAAAAACTCATTGCTGCCGCACAGCTATGATTCGCCATTTCTGTAAATTCTAATCGATTATTTTAGCCGTTTTACTTGCCCATGGTATTCAGCAGTAATCTTTTTATCCTTCTTTTTCTCCCAGTATTTCTTGTTGTTTACTACCTCTTACCCTATAAATTCAAAAATCTATGGGCATTAGCTGGCAGCCTTGTTTTTTACAGTTGGGGCGCTCCGGTATTTGTTTTTGTACTCCTGGGCTCTGTTCTTTTTGACTTTGTGGCGGTGCGTTTTTTTGCCGGTAAATACAAAAGATACGCTCTTTGGGCCTCACTGCTGGTAAATATAGGCTTACTGGCTTACTACAAGTATGCGAATTTTTTCGTGGAAAATGTGAATACATTATTGGAGTTTTTTGATGTAGAGCACCGTAACTGGGTTGAAGTAGCCTTACCTATCGGAATTTCCTTTTTCACCTTTCAGAAGATCAGTTATGTAGTAGATGTATATCGGGGTGTGAGGCCACCGCTCAGAAATTATTTTGACCACGCCCTGTACGTGGCCCTTTTTCCACAGTTAATTGCCGGGCCTATAGTTCGTTATAATGAGATAGCCGATGATTTATTGGACAGAAGGGAGAGTATCAATGCTGACAACCGCTTGCTGGGAATTTTCCGTTTTGCACTGGGACTGGGCAAAAAGGTTTTGATAGCTAATGTGCTGGGAAAAGAGGCTGATGTGATATTTGCCATATCGCCTGGCGAGCTTACAACTAATCAGGCATGGTTTGGAGCGCTGTGCTACACCTTTCAGATTTACTTCGATTTTTCGGGCTATTCCGACATGGCTATTGGCCTGGGACGCATGATGGGTTTCCATTTCCCTGAAAACTTCAACAATCCCTATATATCTAAGAGTATTACAGAATTCTGGCGTAGGTGGCATATTACCCTGAGCAACTGGATGCGCGATTATCTCTATATCCCCTTGGGGGGGAACAGGGTATCTCAAAAGAGACTGTACATCAATTTGTGGATAGTATTCCTTATATCAGGCCTTTGGCATGGTGCGGCCTGGACTTTTGTTTTCTGGGGGGCTTATCATGGATTTTGGTTGGTGATGGAACGTATGTTTTTGTTGAAGTTTTATGAAAAGCTTCCTGGATTGCTAAGAACGGGCATTACCTTTTTCATAGTCCTTATTGGCTGGGTTTTTTTCCGGGCTGACGACTTGGTTCAGGCTGGCGTTTATTTAAAGAAAATGGCAGCCTTTACTAATGACGGAATTCTGTACGAACCTCCTGAGTTTTATCCGGCAATTATCACTGCTTTGGTGCTTTCGTTTTTTGCTCTGATACCCGGAGTGGAAAAATGGCAGGAAAAAATGCTCTTCGAAAACCCCGGCATGATGAGGTCTGTAGTTTACACTTTGCTAACCATTGTCTTGATGATTACCTGTATAAGCGTAATAACGGCAACCGGATTTAACCCCTTCATATATTTCAGGTTTTGAAATCTTTTAAGAACATACTCTCTATTCTGATACTTTTAGTGCTTCTGTTACCTGCCGCTCAGCAGTATTTTAAGTTAGCGGAATTGGAGCCTTTACACGGAGCTTACCATCTGCCTGATACCGTTTCCCCTACCTTAAGCCATATTGCATCGGGTGAATTTCAGGAAAAGTACAGTGCCTATTACGAATACCAGATAGGTTTCAGGCCCTTCTTCATAAGACTTCGAAATCAGTTGTATTTCTGGTTTTTTCAAAAGTCTACCAATCATATAGTTATAGGGAATAACAACCAGTTGTTCCCCTGGGATTACTGGTTTGCTTACGTTGGTCAGTACTCCATAAGTGAAGACACCGTGAATCACAGGGTAGAGCTCATCAAGGAATTATCAGATTCATTAAAAGCTAAAAACAAAACCTTTTTATGTGTTATTGCTCCTAATAAGGTGAGGTGTATGCCAGAAATTATTCCTCGGGAACATGCTTCAACACCTTCCTCTAAAACAACATATCATAAGTTTCTACAGGCTTTTGGTGAAACAGATGTGCCTTTGCTAGACCTCAATGACTATTTTTTGAAAGCAATAGATACAAGTAGATATCCTCTTTTTGCCAATACAAGCGTTCACTGGAGTGGTTATGGAATGAATCTGGGGATGAAAAAGATGTTGGAAGAATTGGAAAGGCTATCGGGCAAGGATATAGTTAACCTGGAATTTGAAGGATGGGAGATGAAAGACAGTACTATTGTTTCAGATGTGGATATGAGTAATCTTATGAACCTGCTCATCCCTTATCAGACGGAAAAACTGGCTTTTCCAGTATATAAAAATCTCAAGGAGCAGCAGGCCCAGCCCGCCCGCATTTTGATTATTGGAGACAGTTTTTTTTGGAACTTCTACAATTTCACCATCATCTGGGAGGTGTTTGATTTGAAAAGCCGGTTCTGGTATTACAACAATACTCAAATGGATATGGAACAAAAGAGTACTCCCATTTCTGAATTATCGGAGCATGCAGCTGTTGACAGTGCTGACTTTGTAATAATCATGGCTACGGAAATTAATCTGTATCAATTCCCTTACGGCTTCCCGGAGGCTTATCTATATGAATACAAAGAATAAAATTATTGACCCTTTTTGGCGGCATCGTAGTCAGGCTCGTCCAGCATATCAGCATAACCGGGCACGAAATGGTCAATCATAAACTGGGCCCAGAACAGTTCTTTACTCATGCTGTCGTAATGAATTATAGCACTTTTGTACTGCTTGGTGTAGAATATCGAGAAGAAAACCAGGCAAATCATTACTAAATAGGCGGGTGATCTGATGATCCGGGGTGTTTTGCCCAGCCATTTTAAAGTGGTGGCCATTCCAATGGCTACAATGGGCAAATAGTCAATTAAAGGACGGGCTCCGAAACCACCGCCATACCACCAGCACCACCAGCTGAAGACCACCCATACAGAGAGAAAAAGGGTGATGACCGATCCCCAAAACAAAGCGCGGTTTTCCCAGAAGAGAAATACCAAGCCAATAAGGCCGAAAATAACTACCGGACTGTAAATGAGCCAACCTTTGCGGTAGCTGAATAAACCATTTATGATCTCAGGGCTGTCAAAGAAAAAACGCTCGTCATTGTAAGAATAAATGATCCAGTTACCGGTAGCATAATGCCAGTAAAATAACTGGGGAGAAACGGCAATAAAGGCAAATACGGCCACAACTGCCATATAGGGCAAATAGCCTTTTACAATAACCGGGGGACGGGATAAAAAAAGATGGATAAAAGGCAAAAGCAACATCAGTAGGTTAGTAGGGCGGATCAATACAATAAGGCCGCTTATTAAGCCGATGAGAATGGCTTTTCCCCAGGACCGCTGCTCTAAAAAACTGAAGTATAAGTAGAGTAAAGCGCTGAAAAGAAAGAAGTTATATACATGAGACATGGGCTCTCGGAGTGTGTAATAGAGCATATTGGTTCCCAGGTGCAGTATAATCAGCGACCAGGCGGTAGTTTTATCGGTAAAAAAGCGCAGCAATACTTTTCGCAGGCAAAGAAGACCGAGAAAGTTGTAAAAGATAGCAGACAACAATATCATAAAACGGTACGGAAGGCTGAAGCCATTAGTGGGATAAGCAGGTAAAAGTTGAGCAGCAGCGTGGGCCAGTAAGAAAAAAGGCGAATAAAGCATGGCTAGCCCGGAGGTCATTTTTACATAGTGATTACCTTCAGCATCAGTATTGAGGTAAAATTGCCTTTGGCTGAATTCTTCCGGCACATTTTTAAATTGGAGGTCTTCATAGATAAAAAGTGCGGGCAGATAAGAGTAATAAAGGGTAATATCCCATTCAATGACTTTGTTCTCCGAGACCCAAAAACGGTAAACCGAGAACAAGGTAAGGTTGATAACAAGAAGCAGTATACAGGCGCGCAGGCTAAATCTATTTAGCATCAGGCCAGAGGCATTTCTTTTATATGCTCATCAACCACTAAAGCGCCTTCCGTGGCATTTTTAACCATGTCTACGCTTACTCCCGGGGCGAGTTCTTTTAATAAGAAACCCTGCTCTGTTATATCTATCACCGCTAAATCCGTCACCACTTTTCTTACGCATCCTACACCGGTAAGAGGGAGGGTGCATCGTTTTAGAAGTTTGGACTGACCGGCCCGGTTGGTGTGCATCATAGCCACAATTATGTTATCGGCCGAAGCAACGAGGTCCATCGCTCCGCCCATGCCTTTTACCATCTTACCGGGAATTTTCCAGTTGGCAATATCCCCGTTTTCAGCTACTTCCATGGCGCCTAAAACCGTCATATCCACGTGTTGACCGCGTATCATTCCAAAACTGGTAGCCGAATCAAAAAATACCGCTCCCGGCATAGCCGTAATGGTTTGCTTACCGGCATTGATGAGATCGGGATCTTCTTCCCCTTCGTAGGGAAAGGGGCCCATACCCAGGATACCGTTTTCTGATTGAAATTCTACCGAAATATCTTCAGGGATATAATTAGCTACCAGCGTAGGTATACCAATACCAAGGTTTACGTAATATCCGTCTTCCAGTTCTTTGGCAATGCGTTGGGCAATTCCGTTTTTATCTAAAGGCATAAATGGTCATTTATGTAATTTGTAAATATCACAGCCGGCACTTTCGATCTCAATGGGTTTTTTATCAATATTCCAAAAGTAAGATGTTAAGCGATAACTTTTGGGCGGTACTTCTTTAATGTATTGCGAGAACTCAATAACTTTCTCTGACTTTTTGGACGGAATGGCAGTATTGATGCTGAATTGGTTGTAGTATAAGGTATTTCCGTCCTTATCATTTAAGGCGTAAGTCACCAGAATCCTTTGAGATAGGCGTCTGGGTTTAATTTTAACCTTATAATACAGCCCTATTGACTCTGCTTCTATACTGTCCAAAGACCATTCAAACAAGGTGATGAACTTATCACTGGTAGACAGGGGTTTAGATGAAAATGATTGAATTAAAGACGTTTTAACCGGAGGATTCCTTCTTATGAGCATTACATCTTTAAGGCTGTCTACGGCAACTTTTTGGTAGTAAGTGCTGTAATTATAAAAACCCACGGGATTAATTATTTGAAAGTCAGCTAAATGATCATTTTCATTTGAAGGGGACTGTATGCAATTAAGCTTGCCTTTCTCTTTCAGATTATTGTAATTCCAAACATGATTATTAAGAAGTGGGCTGGCTATTAGTAAGGGTTTTTCGTGTTTTTCCTGCTCTTGTCTGACGTGTTGAATAAAAGAATGTGGAATTTGTTCTTGTCTGAGGTAATAATAGGAAGAGCCTGCGAGATTGAAAGTAGAATAAAATGTTTTGAGAACAGCTAAAACGAGTGGTAATACAAGAACGTAACTGAAATAACCGTATTTAAAATGGTTTGCTAATTCCTGAATGCCCCAAAAAAGAGAGATACATACTAAAGGATAAATGATAAGGATAGCCCGTTCTGTCGGATAGTTAATGTTCAGTATAATATTTTGCAACAGTATGGCAATGAGATACAAAAAAAACATGGTAGCTGTTATCGTAAAAAGGCTGAAGTATTTTTTCTTAAAGATACTTATCAATAAAGGGACTATGGGAACAAGAACCAATACATAAGTAATGATGTATACATAATGCTTTTGATGATCAAACAAAATGATTACTGCCGACCTGAGGCTGAATAATAAGCCTTCACCTGAGCCAAAATACAACTCGCCATGGTTTCTCAATTTAAGAGCAAAAAGAGTAAAATATACCAGAGGTATCAACCTGAACAGAAGCCATTTCAGCTTAATAGACTCTTTGCGGTATAACCACTTATATACAAGTAATATCAATAACCAGGCTATGTAGAGATTAAGGGCATTTAAATTGGCACTCAAAGTCAAAACCATAAATATTAAACTGCGGTTTTCACTTTTTACATCAGAGGTTTTGAAATAATTGGATAAGTAATAAATTCCTGTAGTTAAAAAGGCAAATGACAAACCATATCCGCGGCAAAGACCAAAAAATTCAATGAAATAAGGTGCTAACAACAAACTGATCCAGAAGCCCCAACGCAGAAAGAAATTATGAAGTTTACTTCCGATACGATAATTTACCCACAGATAAACTAGTAAAGCCAATAAATTAGGTAACCGGATAGCCCATTCGCTAATTCCAAAAAACTTGTAACAAAGCCAGGATAAAAGAGAATTCAGAATGTGGTTATTGGCTGACCATATCATTTTTGCAGACAACCAGGGCAAGAACTTACCACTGTGTACAAAACTTAAGAAAGTACTGGCTTCATCGTTGGTAAGAGGGCTATAGATAGCCTTGTAGGCTATATAGCTTAGCAACAATAAAGAAAAAGTGGTGAAAAGGTATTTTTCAGCCTTAACTAGTGTGGTCAACTATGCTGCTTTTTGATTACAGTGCGCTGCTCTATCCGTTTTTCGTAATTCTTTCCTTCAAAGATGTGTTGTACATAAATACCGGGAGTGTGGATCTGGTTGGGGTCGAGCTCACCAGCCGGTACCAGTTCCTCTACTTCGGCCACGGTAATTTTGCCCGCCATAGCCATCAAAGGATTAAAATTGCGGGCGGTTCCCTTGTAAATGAGATTGCCGGCCTCATCGCCCTTCCAGGCCTTAACAAAGGCGAAATCGGCTTCAAAAGCTTTCTCCATTATATGGGGCTTGCCGTTAAACCAGCGCACTTCCTTACCGTGTGCTACTTCAGTACCAAAACCGGCAGGGGTATAAAAAGCAGGTATACCGGCCCCGGCTGCACGGCATCTTTCGGCCAGGGTTCCCTGGGGGATCAATTCTACCTCCAGTTCACCGCTGAGCATCAAGGTTTCAAAGAGGTCGTTCTCACCTACGTAGGAGGAGATCATTTTCTTAATCTGCCGTGTTTGCAGGAGCAAGCCGAGACCAAAATCATCTACCCCGGCATTGTTGCTGATGCAGGTGAGGTTGGTTACTTTGCTGTCTCTTATAGCGACTATTGAATTTTCGGGAATGCCACAAAGGCCAAATCCTCCCAACATCAGGGTCATATTGTCTCTGAGGCCTTGTATGGCTGCAGTGGGCTTGTCAATTACTTTTCGGATCATGTTTTAATACACAGGGGTTCGGTTAAAAATAGAAAATTGCTACAATTCAAATTCATCACGGGGAGGAGTATAAGTACTGTCTGATGGATTTTCTTCATCCGGATCTTCACATTCGAGCTCCACAGAAACGGGGAACTCCGGTTTTTCAAAATCACTTTTGCTGACGTTGAGCGAAGGATCGGCATAACATTTCTTCATGTAAAGGCCCCAAACCGGTAAAGCTACGGTAGCACCCTGCCCGTAAGCAGTAGAGCCAAAGTGGGCAGCCCGGTCTTCACAACCTCCCCAAACGCAGGTAATGAGGTTGGGGACCATTCCAATAAACCATCCGTCAGAATTATTTTGGGTGGTACCGGTTTTTCCGGCTATCGGATTGGTAAACTGGTAAGGAGCCCCGGTAACGACATAATCATAATGGCGGTAATCGGATGCATACCGCAGCCTTTTACCGGTTCCGTAACGGGTAACCCCTTTGAGCAATTCAAGTATCACAAAGGCATCTTCTTCACTCATTACCTCGTTGGTTTGCGGGGTAAACTCTTCCAGTACTATACCGTTCTTATCTTCTATGCGGGTGATCATAATAGGCTCGGTATATACCCCTTTATTGGCAAAAGTGGTGTAGGAGCCTGCCATTTCGTAAACCGAAAGGTCCACTGTGCCCAGGGCAATGGCAGGTTGTATTTCCATTTCACTTTTCACGCCCATTTCCCGGGTTAGCCTTACCACCGGTTCCGGGCCGATCTGCTTCATTAAAAAAGCAGTTACGGTATTAACGCTATTGGCCAGGGCTGATTTCAAGGTATAGATCTGTCCGTAATCCCCATCAGAGTTGCTGGGGCACCAGTCTTTGATAAGGCCGAACTTGCCTTTTTCAATACAGGTAGTAACATTGGGAACCTCAAAGCAAGGGTTGTAGTGTTTTTGCTTGATGGCCGAGGCATAAACAAAAGGTTTAAAAGTAGAACCCACCTGACGTTTTCCCTGTTTGACGTGATCGTATTTGAAATGTTTAAAGTCAATGCCTCCTACCCAGGCCTTTACAAAACCGGTTTGCGGTTCTACCGATATCATCCCGCATTGGTAAAAGAACTTGTAATAGCGTATAGAGTCCATAGGGGTCATTACCGTATCTATATCGCCTTGCCAGGAAAACACCCGCATGGGAACGGGGGTATCAAATGCCTTTTTAATAGAATCTTTGGAAGCCCCTGCTTTAACAAGAGAACGGTAACGCACCGACCTGCGCATAGCTTGGGTCATAATGCGATCGATCTCACTTTGTGAAACATTGTGAAAAGGAGCGTATTTCCTGCCTTTCTCTTTTTTATAAAAGACGCGCTGCAGGTTGCTCATATGCGCTTTCACGGCATCTTCTGCATACTGTTGCATGCGGTAGTCGATAGTGGTATAGATCTTTAAACCCTCCGTATAAAGATTGTATTCACTGCCATCGGGTTTGGGGTGGTCTTTGATCCATTCTTTCATGTATTTTCTCAGGTATTCCCTGAAATAAGGGGCCAGGCCTTCCAGGTGTCCCTGGCGGTTAAAATCCAGCTCTATATCCTTTACCTTGAGGGAATCAAACTCCTCCCGGCTGATCATTTTATTGCGGAGCATTTGCGCATACACCACATTTCTGCGGGTTTTCATCCGTTCGTGATTGCGCATCGGGTTAAAAAAAGCAGGGTTTTTAGCCATACCCACCAAAACAGCTGACTGTTCAATAGTAAGGCTGTCGGGAGTGGTATTGAAATATATGGCCGCTGCTGAATTGATCCCTACAGCCTGGTATAAAAAATCGAACTGGTTAAAATACATGGCAATAATTTCCTGCTTGGTATATTGCCTCTCCAGGCGGGCAGCAATTACCCATTCTTTAAATTTCTGTATTACCCTTTTTAAGATATTACCGGAGCGATCGTGAAATAACAACTTGGCCAGCTGCTGGGAAATGGTGCTGCCTCCACCAGCACCGCCCAGGTTTAATACCGCCCGGCCCAGGGCGCGAAAGTCAATCCCGCTGTGTTCGTAATATCTTTCGTCTTCAGTGGCTACAAGGGCATTGACCAGATGAGGGGAGAGGTCGTGATAATCCGCATGAATGCGGTTTTCCATATAAAATTTACCCAGTACCTTACCATCGGAAGTAATGATCTGGCTGGCGAGGTTGCTTTTTGGATTTTCTATCTCCTCAAAAGTGGGGAGTTTACCAAATGCCCCGGTAGCAGCCAGTAGAATACAAACAGTAATGGAAGCCACGCCCAAGCCCAGTAAGCGCCAAAACCACTTCACATATGTAGAAAAATCATTTGCTTGCTTCTTTTTTGCCATTGTTTTGTTGCTGCGTATTTGCTTTATAAACACTCATACCAATATCCTCAATGCCTTCCAAAATACCAACCCGCATGGCCTGTTGGATAGAAAACGTATAAACCCCTGGTTTATTAAATCGCAATTCGCTGGTTTTGTAAGGCCAGGAATTCGTCTTGAGTTCCCCCAAACCTTTACCGGTCCATTTGCCGTATTGATCGGCTAAAATATATTCAACCGTATCTCTGAACTCGATGCCCCGGGATGAGCTGATCTCTCTGAACAGGAATATATTGGAAAAGGGATAGGAGGAATTATTTCTCAGATTTATATAAATGATATAAGCTGATGAGGTATCCTCTATTTCAACGTCAAAGGAAGCCGTTGAATCGGCATGCCAGGCGTTGTTGTTTACCGCAATATACTCTTCGTAAAAAGGAGGTTCGCTGCATCCGCTGATCCACAGTGGGATAAGCAGGGCCAATAATTTATTGTTTACGGTCACGTCTGGTTTTATTCTTTCTTTGCTTTTTTCGCCTTCTGCCTTTTTTATTGTCAAAACGGTTGATGTTATCTTCTCCTACCACATTGGCATAATCGGGTTTCACCACGGCATTTTCATAAAATTCCTCCAGGGTATCGGGAATAACACCTCCCTTGTTTTTTTCCAGTAACTGTTTGACCTTGTCAACTTCTAAAGGAACCCAGTCCATTCCGGTATCGCGGTAACTAAGCCAAACGGTACGCTTAAAAATGTCAATCTTCTGGATAACCGCCTCTCCTTTTTTGGTTTTAAGAACAGTATCGTTAGGCGGAAAGTCCCTGATAGCCTCTACGTATTGATCCAACTCGTAATTGAGGCAACATTTGAGCTTTCCGCATTGTCCGGCTAATTTTTGAGGATTTAAAGCCAGTTGCTGATAACGCGCTGCAGATGTATTTACTGATCTGAAATCGGTAAGCCAGGTAGAGCAGCACAACTCACG
>JANQHO010000039.1 GCA_028277105.1 Owenweeksia sp.
AGCGGTCTTAAGGAGCGGAACAGAGGTAGCAGCGGAAGCAATGCGAATAGACGTTTCAGATATAAAGGCTGGGATCTACATATTGAGCCTGCGTGGTAATGATAATAGTGTATCCTATCACAAACTTAAAGTGGAATAAGAAAAAAGATTTTTTCATCAGAGATAATTTTTAAAGTTCTCTGTTTCCCTTGCGGCAGAAGCCTAAAAGGCTTCTGCCCTTTACCTTACTAACCCGCTCTTTGTTTAACTAATGGCAATTTGGGCTGTAGCTATAGTTTGAAGGATTTAAAGCACATCATAAGCGGATGCTTGAAGAATGAACGGAAATCTCAATATCGATTGTACAACTATTGCTTTGACTTTATGATGAGTACCTGTTTGCGTTACTGCCGGGATGAAGATTCGGCTACAGAGGTAGTAAATACAGCCTTTATGAAAACTCTGAAGAAGCTGAATACATATGACCCTGAATTTCCCTTTAAGCCGTGGGCTCAACGAATAGCACTCAACGAGGCTATAGACCGATACCGGCAAAAGAAGAGGCGCAACGAGTTAATGGTAGAGAGCAGTGAAGAATGGGAGCAGCTTGAAACCGGAAGTCAACTGCCTGAAGATACCTATTGGATAGAAGCTGAGTACTTGCAGAAGCTGTTGGAAGAGCTAAAGGAAACCGAAAGAACCGTATTTAACCTTTTTGCGATTGACGGTTACAGCCACAGGGAAATAGGAAAAATGCTCAGCATTACCGAGCGGTCATCCATCAGGCACGTAACCAATGCCCGCAGAAAATTACAGCACTTGATATCATTGCGAGAACCCGGAGTTAAGAAAGCATGAGTTGGATAGATAAAATATTTAAACAACATCTGAAAGAGAGGAGCTTTAGCAGTGAGTTGAAGCAGAACAGCTGGGATAAGCTGGAAAGGAGCTTTGGCACTGAACTGGGGGATATTTCCAGTGAGGAGGCGAGCAGCAGTAACCTGCGCTTTTACCTGGGGATAATAGTGGGGATACTTCTGGTATCAATACCGGCTTCAGTATGGTTATTTTCCCCGGAAAAGGATGGACAACCCGCTTTATTACATCTCCCTGCGGAGGAAAAAACCAGGCGACCCACAGATAAAATTGAAAGTGTGAGGCCGTTACCATTGGAAAAGAATACATCAAATGAAGGGAAAACCAATGGTAATGAGTCTGACCACAATAAAATAAGTACTGCCACCTCCAATATTGAAGATAAAGAAGAAGTTTCCTTTCAGTATAAGGAGGTCTATCCAGAGCAGCCAACTGAAAAAGAAAGCTACAACCTTCAACTACAAGAAGTAAATACGATAGGCGATGAAATTGCAACTTCCGGAGCTTCAGATGGAGAACTAAATACCAAAGAATCCCTTGAGGCTGAAGAAGGAGGGGAGATCGCTATTGTTACAGAGCCATCAACTGTTGTTTCAAAACCCAAAATAAAAGCCTCTGAGCCTTTAAATGATACCAAACTCGCAGATGCTACGCCAGAAACAAATGAAGATCCTGTTACAACAGAGAAAACGGCTACTGAAGAAAATCAAACTTTGATAGCTGCTCCTGCTCCATTAACAGTTGAGGATCCGGGCGAGTCATCGGATGAAGTTGAAACGGTAAACACAACCGCAAATACAGTAACAGCGGAAAAGCAGGAAGAAATTGCCCAATATCAGCGTGAGGAAGAGGTGACAGAAGAGGAATCAGAGCAAGAGATTCCCAATAACAGCTTTGCCACAGCAGACCAGCATTTTGCCTTTGCTGTAAAAGACGAGCATAATCCTGATCTCTTCCGGGATTTATCCCTGCTTTCGGGCAAACGCTTTTCCATTACCCTCTGGGGAGGTTATTCCCAGGTGCAAAAACAACTGCAGGCAGATGATAAAGCCTACCTGGCTCTCCGGCAAAATGAACAGCCATTAAACACTACCCCTACCGGCTTGGATCTGGATTATTACATAACACCGAATTTTACTTTTGGTACAGGTATCAATTGGGCCGAATACGGAGAGGAAGTAAATTACGATTGGACTAATACGGTTATTACCCCTTTTCAGGTAAGGGATACGGCTTTTGTTGATGGGCGCTATGGAAACCCGAGAAGTTTTCCCGGACTTATTTCTATTGATTCCACCCGTATTATAGATTCCATCAATGTAGGCCATTGGAATTATGAAGTAATATATGAGCTTACCCAAAACGATACTTCACAGGAAAGTGAACGTTTGAAGGCTACTAATAGCTGGCAGTATGTAGAGATACCGCTCACTTTAGGCTACCGCTTTGGTAAAGGCTTTGTGCGGCCCTGGTTAAAAACAGGGATTTCCATAGGTTTACCCATAAGGGTGAGTTATAATTATCCTTTGCAATCAGGAGATCAGTTTAATTTAGGAGAAACGGAAGACCAGGCACCTATACTTTACCATTACCTTTTGAGTATAGGGGTTGATATTTACATTACCCGTAATTGGAGCTTAAGGCTTAGTGGCTTTGGCAGCAGACAGATAAATTCTGCTATAGAACAGCAGGGTATACGGCAGCGCTATGAACGCTTGGGTGCAATTTTTGGTCTGACCTATAATTTTTAGAATTCTTCATCCCCAAATATGGAAACTGCCTCCAGTTTCCGCATTAGTGTTGTAAACCCGGCTTTTTTGGCCGGGTTTTTTTACTG
>JANQHO010000041.1 GCA_028277105.1 Owenweeksia sp.
AGATAAGCGCTGAAAGCATATAAGCGCGAAACTCACCCCAAGATGAGATTTCTTTTAAGGGTCGTTCGAGATTAGGACGTTGATAGGCTACAGGTGTAAAGGCGGTAACGTCAAAGCCGAGTAGTACTAATTACCCGTTAGCTTTCTAATGAGGAGATTAATTTATGTATTCGCTTTCTCTCAATATGTTGACCTTATTAAAGATTTATGGTGACTATTGCAGTGGAGATCACCTTTTCCCATTCCGAACAGAGTAGTTAAGCCCACTAGCGCAGATGGTACTGGAGTAACATCCGGGAGAGTATGTCGTTGCCAATTTTCAGAAGCCCCCGTAAGGGGGCTTTTTTATTTTAATTTTGGCTCAGATTTTGTCAAAGTTGGGCATGCTCAGAAAACTTTTGTTGTTTCTTTTTTTTGTACTGTTTCTTTCGGTGAGTTACTCCCAAGAGCCAAGTTTCACTTTACCTTCCAAAGAACCGGTTTTTAGCCATCAATACACGAACTACCGCTCGGGTATTTATCATTTCATAGATACTTCTTTTAACTCCCTCAGATTTTATCATCAAGGAAATAATACACAAAAAGACCTTTTTTATTATTCGCCTTTAGGCAATATGGGAGCTCCTTTGAATTCCCTCACTACTTTTTCAGAGAATAACCTTTGGAGCTATTATGATTATAGATCTTTTACACCCTACTTTCTGAACCAAAACAATATACCTTTCTATTATACTACTTCTCCTTTAACGGAAGCTACTTACTGGAGAGGATACGATCTTGGTCAACTCTTCAGCATCTATCATACCCAGAATGTTAATGAACATTGGAATTTTCTAATTAAATATAAACGACTTAACTCGCTGGGCTTTTACAATAATAACCGCAATAAGCAGGCGAGTTTTTTAGCCAATACTCACTACAAAAATGAGGAGACTGGATATGAAGCTTATGCCTGGTTTATTAGCGAGAAAATGGATGTTGAAGAATTTGGGGGAATTGTCAATGATTCAATTTTCGAAGAAAATCTTGAAAGCAACCGTATTTTATACGAAGTAAATCTGGGAAGCGACCTGAGGGTTATGCAAAAGCGTGAATTTTTTGTGGATCAGAAAATCGGGCTGGATAGACTCTTTAGTTCTTTTACGCCAAAGGATACGGTGGATTCAGCGGTAACCAACGTTTCACAAAATCAATTTTTATCTGTTGGCCATTCTTTTCAGTTCACCAGAAAGATCAATCTGTACAACGGAGCGGTAGGTGATGCTTTTTACGATAATTATTTTCTGGATCAAGAGAATGAATACAGGGATAGTAGCGGGTACAGAGAATATGTCAATACTTTTTACATTGAAAGTAAAATAGGGAAAGAGAGCGGCTTAGATCTGAGAGCCGGTTTGAAGAATTTGATTACAGAATACGGTGGGCCTAATTTTCAATTTATTACCAATAACTGGGGAGTAGTTAGTGATATCAGAGGCTTTATCAGGGATAGAATAAAGGTAAGCGGAAAACTGGATTATATATTAACCGGTAATTTAAGGGAATCTTTACTGGCCCAGGCCAAAGCGGAATTAAGGTTTTATAAAGAATTACACGGTTTTGGTGGTTATCAGCTAAGTGTAAAGTTTCCCGACTTTTTGGATCAATTCTATTACTCCAATAATTTTATTTGGCAGAATGATTTCAGAAGGATAACAGCCAATGAAATACATTTTGGTGCTAGGTGGAAAGAAAATACCAAATTGACCATAACTAACCAGACGTATTCTAACTATTTGTATTTTAATGCAGAAGCATTACCCACCCAAACAGATGAAGTAGTAAATGTTTTTAAAGCGGAACTCACACAAAATTTCACCTTTTGGGATCTCATTCATTGGGATAACCGGGTAATCTATCAAAATGTGGGAGGTAATAGTGGAGTACTTCCCTTACCAGAATGGGTTAGCCGTAATGCACTATATTTTTATTTTAATCGCTTCTTCAATCTCCCTTTAAAATGTGTGATAGGGGCTGAAGTGAAATATTTTCCCAGTTATTTTTCTCCTAGTTATATGCCAGCCACCGGGGCATTTTACATAGCCAATGAGAAAAGGATAGGCGATTACCCTTTTATTGATGTTTTTGCCAATTTTAAGATCAAAAAGGCCCGTATTTATTTGAAATACGAACATGTTAACGAAGGGCTCAATGGCTTTAGTTATTTTGCCGCTCCTAATTATCCTTTACCCGACCGGGTATTCCGAATAGGGATAAGTTGGCGGTTCTTCAATTAAGTTTTTTGCTTTTGCTTGCGGGCTGCCGGAAATAGGATGTTATTAAGGATAAGGCGATAACCGGGAGAGTTGGGGTAAAGAGCAAGCTCGGTTTTGGGATCTCCTACCCGGTGCTGGTAATCTTCGGGATCGTGTCCTCCGTAAAAAGTCCAGGTTCCCTTACCCAATTCGCCATGAACATAACGCGCTTCCCCAGCTGATTTGAGTTCGCCCAAGATAAGCACATCAGATTTGATAAGGCTTTTGCGGAAAGCAGTAGTTTGCCCCATAAATCCTTTTACCACCCGGGTGTGGTTCTGGCATAACATGGTGGGGATAATATCCCATTTAGCTGAAAAGTCGAACAGAGTAAAAAAATCATTTTCAGCTATTACCTTACGGGTTTGGGTGACATCTATATTGGAAAACTCGTACTCGAGAGGATTTTGACTGAGTTTATAATTTTTGAAGGCCAGGGTTTTATTATAGTTCAGTTTGTTTTGGTAGTTGGGCTCTGCCGGATCACCGTCAAACATGGGTTCACATATATCAACCCCATCTGCGGAAAGAGCTATGTCGTAACTATCGGTAGCAGAACACATAGCAAACAGAAAACCTCCACCGATAACATACTCTTTGATCTTTTTAGTAACTGCCAGCTTTTGCTGACTAACTTTTTGGAAACCCATTCTAAGAGCTTCCTTCTCGGACTCGTTCTTTTGTTGAATATACCAGGGGGCATTACGAAAAGCAGCATAAAAACGACCGTATTGCCCGGTAAAATCTTCGTGGTGCAGGTGCAGCCAATCATATAAAGGTAATAGGTCATTTAATACCTCCTCGTCATAAACGATGTCGTAGGGGATTTCAGCATAAGTCAATACCAAGGTAACGGCATCATCCCAGGGCTGATTGGACTTGGGCGAATACACAGCAATTTTAGGGGCTTTCTCCAGTTTGATGACTTCCATATTAACAGCCGGGCTGCTGATATCCTTTCTTATCTGCATGGCTGAAGCATCAGAGATCAATTCGAAA
The DNA here is from genome assembly GCA_028277105.1 of Owenweeksia sp. GTDB lineage: Bacteria > Bacteroidota > Bacteroidia > Flavobacteriales > Schleiferiaceae > JANQHO01. Next base: position 3,294 of record JANQHO010000041.1, read on the forward strand.
GAAATATTCCTGACCTGACATTCAATTTTAAAGGATTGTTGAAAAGGGATCAAAAAACTCCCCCCCCGGTAATTGAGCAACCATTCGAGATCAACCTCTTGTTGCAGCACCCAGTACGCCAGTCCATAAGCCTTAAGATGGTCGGTTTGGTTTTCTTCATCCATAGGAATGAGAAGATATTCGGCATAATGTTTATAGGGTAAAAAAGCCAGTAAGAGAATAAAAATATATCTAGAAAGGACGGTCGTCCGGAAATTCCTCTTCATCATCTAAAAAGCTGTCAGTATTCATTTTTGATTCCAAAACTATAGGCTCAAAGCCTCCGCTTTCTTCCAGATCGGAGAATTTGGCCAGAGTATTCTGGAACCTCAATTTAATGTTTTCCAAGCTACCATTACGGTGTTTGGCAATAATAAATTCAGCCTGCCCTTCGCAGGGGGAACCGTCCTCCCATTCGGTGATATCGTAGTATTCGGGCCGGTATATAAAAGAAACAATATCGGCATCCTGCTCAATGGCACCTGATTCTCTTAGGTCAGAGAGCAAAGGCCTTTTATTACCGCCTCTTGTTTCCACTGCCCGGCTCAATTGCGACAGCGCGATAACGGGAACATCCAGTTCTTTGGCTATGCTCTTCAAAGAACGTGAAATAGTACTGATTTCTTGTTCGCGGTTACCGCTGGATTTACCCTGACCCCCAACGGTCATTAACTGCAGGTAATCAATAATGATGAGCTTTACATCATTCTGAGCAACCAGTCTGCGGCATTTAGCTCTTAGATCAAAAACACTAAGGGCCGGGGTATCATCGATGAAAAGAGGCGCTTTTTCCAGGCTTTTTACTTTGGTAAGCAACTGCTGCCACTCATGGTCATCGAGATTTCCCTTGCGGAGTTTTTCAGAGGATAAACCGGTTTCACTGGAGATCAAACGGGTAATCAATTGCACCGAAGACATCTCCAGGGAAAATATGGCAACCGGGCGTTGGTGGTCAATAGCCATGTTGCGCGCCATGGATAATACAAAGGCTGTTTTACCCATACCGGGACGGGCAGCCAGAATAACGAGATCAGAGGGTTGCCAGCCAGCAGTTACCCGGTCAATTTTAGTAAAGCCCGAAGGAACCCCGCTCAAGCCTTCTCTTTTTGAGATCTCCTCTATGCGGTGGATGGCTTCTTTGATGAGCTGATCGGCCGACTCGTAATTTTTCACAATGTTGCCGTGGGCTACCTCAAAAAGTTCCTGTTCCGATTCATCCAGCAACTCAAAAACATCAGTCGTTTCATCAAAGGCTTTATTGATAATACTGCTGGCCACCCTGATCATTTCGCGTTGGATATGCTTTTGTACAATAATGCGGGCATGAAATTCTGAGTGGGCCGATGAAGAAACTTTCTGACTTAGTTGCACCAGGTAATAATCTCCTCCTGAAGCTTCTAGCAAGCCATTAGAACGCAGTTCGTTGGCTACGGTTAAAATATCTACCGGCTGACTGTTGCCAAAAAGGTCTTTGATTGTTTTAAAAATGACCTGGTGTTCTTCCCGGTAAAAACTAGTGGGGTTAAGGATATCGATGACGGCATTTATAGCAGAGTTATCTATCAGCATGGCTCCCAGTACAGCTTCTTCAAAATCCAATGCCTGGGGAGGTTTTCTACCACTCTGGAGGTCAATTAAATTGTCGCGTTTTTTTTTTCTCGTGATTACTGATTGATTTTCTGCACTATCCATCTACCTGATTCGTTATATGTTATTGATCTAACCCGCTTTCCAAATTTATTAACTTGCTCTATTCATGAAGCACCTGCGCGCATTAATTTATCCACTAATTGCAACAGTAACCATTTTGCAGCTTTCCTGCAAGGAAGAAAAAGTATATCCCAAAGTCGATATTTTGTCACCTGATCAGGGCCATTACCGTTATGGAGATACCATATTAGTAAGGGCTACAGCGAGTGAGGTAAACGGCAATGTATCCGTTTCAGTGCTTAAAGGGGCCAGTATTGTAAACCTGCCTTCCAGCCTGGTTTACCAGGATGGGGATGAATATGAATTTGAGATCTATTTTGATGATAAATATTTAGAATCAGGGGAGTATGACATCAGAGTTAGAGCTTTTAATGAAGGTAACGGAACCAGCAAATTTGTAAAGGTTTTTTTAGAGGAACTGGAGAAAAGGGTAAGAGGGGTTGTAGCTCTTTCAGTTAACTGGAATACGGCAACATTATTAAAGCGCGACAGTGCCTCAGCCATTACTTCCCTAAGTCTGGAAGGGGATTACCATTACCTGAGTTTCAGCGGAAGGTTTGATCAGATCGTAGTGGCCCCTCGTGAGGAAGGTGAGCTGACATCGTTTTCTTTTAACGATCTGTCGGAAAATTACACTATACCATTATTCACTTCAAGCGGAATAAGGCTTTATGACGGATTGATTGATATTAACGGTTATCCGAACGTCCTTACCTCTGACGGAAGAATAAAATCTTACGGTGAGCAAGGCAATCAGATAAAGTCAAATTTGGTGGATGACCTACCAGCGCTAGATGCAGGCAGGGAACTGGATTTTTACGGAGATAAGATCGCTGTTTTGAGTAAACAAGAAACAGACGGATTCTGGAAGTTATCTGTAATAGGGGAGAGTAACCGCAATGTGATGAGGTGGTCTCGATCGTCAGGCGAAGGAATAGATGTGGAATGGTACAGCAATAATAATTGTATAATAGCATACAGTAAACAAAACAATACTATTATTGCGCGTTATGATGTAGAAAGCAGAACCTTAACCCAGCTATCAGAGTTGGCGAACACGAAGGGGGTTGACCTGGAATGGATAGGAACAGGAATGCTGCTTTCCACTGATAATGAGATTTATGTTTTTGATCCTTTCATATTACAAACACCTTCATTACTGTATAGTCAGGGAGCCAATAAAATGACTTATGAAGCATTAAGCGGAGAGGTATATTACGCTTCTGATAATACGGTTTACAAGGCAAAACCAGGATCGCCCTGGCAGTACGTAATGGCTTATGGCGGTAGTATGGTAGACGTGGAAATAGCTTATAATAAATGATAAAGAACTACTTGTTGTTTCTCTTGGCAGGAACAATTACTACCGTTAATGCCCAAAACATTGAAGTGATCAATTCCAGCTTGAATTTTCCCGATGCCACGGAGTTAACCGCTTCTTACGACACCCTGCTTATTTACAATCCCGGAATGTATACCATAGAGGTGGAAGATATAGACCTGTTTACGGTTTACGGGGATTATCCTTTTACGGTAGTTGATACCGCTTTTCAGGTACTCCCCAAGGATACTCACAAAGTAGAGGTGACTTTTTTACCTGAACACAATATCACACACGAGCTGATACTGATTGTAAAAACCAATACGGGTTTCGGGCATGTTGTAGCAGAACTCAAAGGGCAGGGTGAATATTCCAATCCCTACTACAGCAGTACGGAAAACTTGGCGGAAGAAAATCTGAAAATGGCTCTCAAAACGAGGTTAGCTCAGGGTTACAACTCTTTAGGATATAATACTGCAAGGGATAATATGTATGCTACTATTGACAACAGAGGAGGCGATGTTACTTGTGTTTACACTGCGCGAACAGCTACCTTTAATACCAGGGCCGGGGCCAATACCAATGGTTTTAATACGGAACACACTTTTCCGCAAGGTTTCTTCAACCAGAATGAGCCTATGCGTAGCGATATTCACGCGTTGTTTCCTACTGATGCTACAGCCAACAGTACCAGGAGCAATCATCCCTTTGGAATAGTATCTAATCCGAGCAATGTGTTGCCGGGAGGTTCCAAATACGGCAGTAGTACTTTTGAACCGCGCGATCCGCATAAAGGAGCCTGCGCCCGGGCTATGATGTATTTTGTAATTCGCTACCAGGATTACGCCAATCACTTTTCAGGACAAGAAAATATTCTAAGGCAATGGCATAAGGGTTTTCCGGTGGGCAATATAGAAGTGGCGCGCAATGATGCCATTGCTACCTTGCAGGGTAACCGCAATCCCTTTGTAGATTATCCTCAATTGGAAGAACGCATTACTTCTTTTGTGAGTACTTCATCCACACCGTCAATTGATAAGTTTTATTTGAGTGACGACACTATTTATTTAGCCAACCTGAATAGCGGATTACAGGAATACAGTTTTGTTTTTTACAATGAGGGGAATACTGATATCAATCTATCTAATTTTGCTTTGAATGATCCCGGTTTGAGTTTTAGCCAGGGACCGTTAACCACTTTGCTGGTACAGCCAGGTGAGAACTTGATTATTCGTATTACCTACGACTCGCAGAAAAACTACAGTGCTACACTGGATTTCAGTACCGATGTCAGTGGTCAGGGCAACCTGTCTATCCCGATCCGTAGCGGAGGGAGTTTAGGTCTGGCTAACATGGATGATATCTTGTTCGAAGTTTACCCGGTACCGGCTACAGATCAATTAACCATCCGTACAGAAAAGGAAATACAGGAAGTTTTACTTATAGATATGTCTGGAAGGAGTTACCCCGTAAAACTCAACAATGGCAATATTGATGTGGGTAGTTTTTCCAGAGGAATTTATCTCTTACAGCTCGAGATGCCGGATGGCAGTATGGAAAGTGTGAAAATAGAATTGAACTAAACTGAGGAGGCTTCGCTCACAGATAGTTTTGTAGGCTTGATTGATCCTGCAATTACTGGGTCGTACCTGCCTTCTGAAGGTCCGGCATGAACGCCTTTATAATTACGTTAAACATCGGGGGTTGTAGACTCGCGACCTCATTCTAATGACACGAATTTGAGATTCTGGGTCTTCGCCCGGAATGACACTTACAAAAAAGTACAGTGTTAAACATTAATTGTAGCCATCCTGAGTTATACCGGACTTGGGTTAAGCTATTCTTTGTAATAACCCATTTTACTGAATTTGGTTATTCTACGGTTGATCAGTTTATCAGCCTCTACCCCTTTGAGTTTGCCCAGGTGTTTTAATATCTCATCTTTCACCATGACAAACATTTCTTCGGGATTGGTATGAGCCCCGCCCAGAGGTTCTTTAATGATGCCATCTATGAGTTTGTTGCTGTACATATCTTCAGCAGTGAGTTTAAGGGCACTGGCCGCTTGTTCTTTGTAGTCCCAGCTACGCCAAAGTATAGAGGAGCAACTTTCAGGAGAGATAACGGAATACCAGGTGTTTTCCAGCATCAATACTTTATCGCCTATAGCTATACCAAGGGCACCACCAGAAGCACCTTCACCAATAATGATGCAGATCACAGGTACTTTGAGCATTGACATAACATAAAGATTATGGGCAATAGCTTCACCCTGCCCACGCTCTTCAGCCTCCAGACCGGGAAAAGCTCCCGGGGTATCGATAAAAGTGACAATGGGTTTATTGAACTTTTCCGCCATTTTCATAAGTCGCAAAGCCTTGCGGTAGCCTTCGGGATTAGGCATGCCAAAATTGCGGAACTGGCGCATTTTGGTATTCACTCCTTTCTGCTGTCCGATAAACATAATCGATTGCCCGTTGACCATGCCCCAGCCACCAACCATAGCTTTATCGTCTTTTACGGTACGGTCACCGTGCAATTCCAGGAAGTTACCTTCGGTAATAGCTTCAATGTAGGCTAAGGTATAAGGGCGCTGTGGATGCCTTGATAATTGTACCCTTTGCCATGGAGTGAGGTTTTTCTGGATATCTTTTTTAGTACTGACCAGCTTTTTTTCAATTTCCCGGATAGTTTTACCCATGTCCACTTCGGTTTCCTTTTCCAGCTCTTTTGTTCTTTGTAGCTGTTCTTCTAACTCCTTGATGGGCTGTTCAAAATCCAGATATTCCATAAATCAATATTTGAAAATGGAGGCGCAAGTTACAATTTTTGCAAGATGAAGTTTAAATTGTATTGGTCTTAAGTTTTCTGCGTTTTCTTCTTTTTATGATGGTGTCGGCAAAAACAGTAGAGAGGATAATGGCTGCCCCAACAAAGAAATAAGGATTGAGTTGCTTACCCTCACCAAAAAAGATAAAGGCCATGATAATTCCGTATACCGGTTCCAGATTGATGGCCAGCAGGAAAGTGAAGGGAGAAATAGTTCTCATTAACCTCACTGATTCGATAAAGGCGTAAGCAGTACATATACTCCCCAGAATAAGCAGGTAAGTCCAATCGGAACCTGAAAGGCTCAGTATTGAAGCATTCAGTTGACCGGTGAAAAACAAGTAGAGGGTACAGGCCAGCCAACCACCTGATAATTCGAGGAAAGTTATGCGATAAGGACTGTTATTTTTAGCCAGTTTACCATTGATGACCGAGAAACAGGCACTTAAAAAAGCACTGATGAGAGCGGTAATAATACCGGCTGTATACTGTCCTTCAAAACGGAATATCAGATAGAGACCTCCTACTACCATAAGTCCCAATATAATTTCACTGCCGTCAATTTTGCGCCTGTAAGCAATGGGCTCTATAATGGAGCCGAAGAAAGCCCCGGTTGCCACACATGAAAGAGCAACCGAAACAGTAGAAATTTTAATAGCGTGAAAAAAAGTGATCCAATGAGCAGCAATAAGAACACCGGCCAGAATAATGATCCAGCCGTTTTGCGCCAATCTGAAATCTGTTCTCCTGGTAAAAAGTAAAAAGAGCAGGATGAGGCCTGCAGCGATCCACATGCGGTACCATACCAGAGGGGTGGCTCCCACAGAGATCAACTGGCCCAGTATTCCTGTAAAGCCAAATATGAAAACAATGAAATGTAACCTTAAATAAGTGGATAGCTTGCCGGCTTTCATATCAGTATCCGGGAAATTCTATCACCTGGTATTTACCGTAGTAATCTTTGGGCAAAGGATTTCCGGGATGATTTACAAAAACCGGAACATAACCTTTTTGTTCAGTTAGTTCCAATTGTTGCGCGCTGGGAATAGTTTCATAGACAATCCTATCAGTATAAAACATGAGCTCCGGGTGCTCAAAAACGGAGGTGTTAAAAAGAACGGCATTTTGGGGTAGGCTGTTCCGCAAAGGAGCGTAAAAATTCTTTTGTTTGAGGGCATTCTTCTCGTAGTCAGTCAGTGGTTTGGCCCTTATCAAATTAAAAAAATGCAGAGCGCTAACCACTACAAAAAGAGCAATGCCACCCCTCACGAAAGCATTGTTCAGGTTTAATTTAACAGAAACAGAAGCAATAGCCAGTAGTGCCGGAGGCAAAGCAATTATGGAATAAACGGGGAGTTTGGTTTGGGCCAGGGAGAACAATATGATGACAAAAAGAGCGCTGCCAAAAAGAGCCAGGGTATAGGCTTTTTTATCACTTTTTATTACAACTATGAAAAAGGCCAGCAGTATCAGTAAGCTGATAATACGGAAATTTTCCCACCAAATTTTCAAATGGTAATACCAGGGACCGGCATGGCCTTCCAATACTTCAAACAGGTGTTTGCCATTATACTCCCATTCATAATGGGCTATGTCATAATAATTGCTGAAGATATAGAGCTGCCAGGGCAAAACAACAGCTATAGTGATCAGAAAGGCTGTTCCCATGAGCAGCCAGGCTTTCAATTGTTTTTCCCTCTTGAAAATGAGGTAAAGCCCCCAGGCCCCGTACACTAAAAATCCACCCATCCACTTGGTGAGCACTGCAATACCACAGCCAATAGCGATCATCAACAAGCCTCTTATTTTGTAGGGGCTACTCACATATTCGGTAAGCCCCCAAAATGAAAAGGCAATCCAGGCTATGAAAGCTATGTCATTATGCTCCATGCCTGTTTTTCCGTTGATGAGGTTAAAAAGGAAGGGTTGAAAAGCGGCAATCAGGGCCAGCCAAAAAGCAAAACGGGGATTGAGCCTTCGGGTAGCAAAATAAATACTGAGGGTAAATAAGAGCAGCATAGCCACACTGGCGCCCCGCATAGCATAAACACTGTCGCCAAATATGGACATAACAAAAGCCATTTGCCATAAGAACCAGGGTTGCTTATGCAGCCAGATATGAGCTTTATACCAGGGTTTATAATCGAATTCAGTGATGATCATATCGCGGTAGAGTTTGGGTTCCAAAGGGGTTTCTACCATATTTTTAGCCACCAGGGCATGAAAGCGTTCATCCCAGGGAAAAAGGAAATCGTATTGAAAAATGGCAAAGAGGCCAAATGAAAGAATACTGATCATCAATAAGGCAAAGGCCGGAATCTCCTTTTGCCTGATCCTTTGCCATACGGCAAAGAGTAGAAAGACAATACCAAAAAAGTAAAATATTCCTTCGTTCAAAATTTAAACAACTATTTGGGAGCAATATAATACAAGTAAGCGGCAACAAAAGTAAAAATGATGTTAGGGAACCATACGGCCAATAAAGGAGGGAAACTACCTACCGTGGCAAAAGTGGTAGATATCTGCATAAAGAAAATGTAACTTACACAGATGCCCAACCCAATAGCGATGTTAAGCCCCAGCCCCCCGCGGCTTTTTTTGGAGGAAATACTCACTCCTATCAGTACCAATACGTAAGTAGCTACCGGCCAGGAAGTGCGTTTGTGTTTTTCGATCAGGTAAAAGTTGATATTTTCTGAGCCGCGGAGCTTTTCCGCTTCAATAAACTCATTGAGTTCAGGAGTATTCATCATCTCTACGGTAAAAAGTCGGGGTACGATGTCGTCATCGTTAAAATCAAAAACAGTATCCTTTCTCCGGCCGCTGGTGATGTTTTCCGTTCCGTCAGGCATGATCTTCCGGATAGAATAATTATCCAGCATCCAGCGGTTGTTAGAGGTGTCCAGGCGGATAAAATCCGATTTGAGTTTAAGGGCCAGGCGGTTTTGCTCGTCAAAAACCTCGTAAGTAAAATGGTAACCGGTTTTGCGGGTAGTATTGTAGTTCTCAAAATAAATGATGTGACCTGGTTTGATCTGGCGGTGGATGTTCTTAAAGCGGTCGTCCTGCTTGCGGTCGATATAGGTATGCTGAAAATCGAGGCGTTTGACATTGGTTTTGGGAATAACAAAATGACTTAAAACCAGGCTGATCAATGCAACAATAGTGGCGGATACGAAATAAGGCCACATCATACGTCTGAAGCTAACCCCCCCGGTGAGTATGGATACGATCTCGGTATTGCCCGTCATGCGGGAGGTAAAAAAGATAGTAGCAATAAAAACGATCATGGAGCTGAAAAGGTTGCCGTAAAACACCAGGAAATTGATGTAGTAGTCAATAATAATTTCTTTGGCCGAAGCGCCTTTAGTGATGAAGTCCTCTATTTTTTCTGAAATATCAAAGACGATGGCAATAGAAAGAATAAGGGTAATGGTGAGAAAAAAAGTTCCCAGGAATTTACCAATAATATAGCGGTCGATGATCTTTAGCACCTATAACCTTTTTTGCAGTTTTTCAACCATACTGTTTTTCCAGGAGGCAAAAGTGCCTTCTTTGATCTTTTCATGGGCTTCAGTTACCAGCCAAAGGTAAAACGACAAATTGTGAACCGAGGCAATTTGCCGGGCCAGGTATTCATTGGCCACAAACAAATGGCGCAGATACGCTTTGGAATATTGCTCGTCTACAAAGGACGTGCCGTTAGAGTCGAGAGGCGAAAAATCGTCTTCCCACTTTTTGTTTTTGATATTGATAATGCCCTCTGAGGTAAAGATCATGCCGTTGCGCCCGTTACGGGTGGGCATTACACAATCAAACATATCTACACCCAAAGCGATGTTTTCCAGTATGTTGGCCGGAGTGCCCACCCCCATTAAATAACGGGGCCGGTCTTTTGGCAGGTAGGAGCAAACCAATTCGCTCATGGCGTACATATCCTCGTGAGGCTCCCCTACAGAAAGGCCGCCAATGGCATAACCATCACAGGGAAATGAGGCGATGGTCTCGGCCGATCGCTGGCGCAAATCTTCAAAAACAGAACCCTGTACAATGGGAAATAAACTTTGAGTATAGCCGTAATAAGGTTCGTTCTGCTCCACCCAATCCACACAACGCTTTAACCAGCGGTGGGTGAGTTCCATGGAATTCAAGGTATATTCATAGCTGCTGGGGTAGGGCGGACATTCGTCAAAAGCCATAATGATATCTCCCCCGATATGGTATTGGATCTCCATGGATTTTTCCGGGCTGAAAAAGTGAGTGGAGCCATCAATGTGGGATTTAAAAGCTACCCCTTCTTCGGTGATCTTGCGGTTTTCGGCCAGGCTGTACACCTGGTAGCCGCCACTGTCGGTGAGGATAGGGCCTTCCCAACCCATAAAGCGGTGCAGTCTGCCTGCCTGTTTCAAAATGGCAGTACCGGGCCTTAAATAAAGGTGGTAGGTATTGCCCAAAATGATCTGTGCCTTAATATCGTCTTTCAACTCCCTTTGGTGCACCGCCTTTACGGAAGCCACTGTACCAACAGGCATAAAAATAGGAGTGTTGATGGTTCCGTGAGGGGTCTCCAGGATTCCGGCCCGGGCTTTACTTCCGGGGTCTTGGGCCAGCAGCGTAAACTTCATGGCGGCAAAAATAAGTTATTAGAGCGGGCTGCTGATACCCGAGCCATAATACAGGTAAGGTTTACGTAAAAATCATTATACAATTCTGATAAAAAAATATAATATTTTTTTAGCTTTGAATTAAAATATATTAACAAACCTTATTCAATATGAAAAACCTACTTTTTTTCTTTTGTCTTTTTTTAATCACAAATATTTACCTGAAAGCCCAGATCCAATTGCCCAATACACAGGGTGCTTCCGGTACGGAAACTACGGTATTGGGCAATGGTGTTTCCACCTCTTTACAAAATTCAAAAGTATTGGTAAATACTCGAAATAGTGGCTATTCCAATACAACGGCTTTGGAATTGCACTCTAGCGTCAATAGTTCTCTTTACCCAACCCCAACCACTTACCCCGTTTTTAATATAAAGCAATACAATCACCATGTTCCAGGTGGCCAGGACCCCTGGTATGATGCCTTTAGCATTTGGCCTGGCGGGCAAACTTTTGTAGGGACTACCCAAGGAAGCTCCAAACTTAATATTGGTGGAGGCATTGAAGGCTTTAGCACCTTTATTGATTACAGTATTGATGTAAGCACCAGAAGTTTTTCCTGGAAAGCCAATACCGCCTTCCCCAACTCACAGAGCTTTATTTTTAAATACGCGGGCGATGGCACTTTCAACGCCCGCAACATTATCAGCTTGCACCGCGATGGTAAAGTAGTTTTTGGCAATAATATTGCAACTCCCGAAGCTTTTGTACAAGTAGACCACGATGGTAATAGTGCTTCCAATTCTACCTTAAAAATAAATTCGGGCGCGGGTACTATTTTTAACCTAAGTGATAAAGGAAATTTAACCTTAAAGCGCTTTGGCGTACCTAATAATGTTGGGTATGAAACTTATGGGCTTACCATTGAAAATGACGGTTGGTTGCCTCAAGACTTTGCCTTAGAAATAAAAACGGCTCAAGGCCGCGTATTTACAGTAGGCAATAAAGGGCACGTACATATCGGTCCCGGTTTAAATTATAATATTCCAGGAGGCGATGACTTTTTTCTCTACGTGGCCAAAGGCATCCGCACCGAGAGGGTAAAAGTAGATGTAGCGGCTGACAATGGTTGGGCCGATTACGTGTTTGAGGAAGGCTACGAATTGAAAAGCCTGGAAGAAACCGAAGCTTACATTGAAGCAAATGGGCATTTGCCCGGGGTACCTTCGGCCGAAGAAGTGAGCCGGAACGGGCTGGACCTGGGGGAGATGAACAAGACACTGCTGGAAAAAATAGAGGAACTGACCTTACAGTTGATCGAGGTGAATAAGGAGTTGAAAAGGCTGCAGGATCATGAGAAATTAATTGGAACATGGGTTTTCAAAAAGGAAAAAGAAGGAAACGCTATAAGAGAGTATCCGAATTCAGAAAAAGAAAAAATTACCTTTAATAGTGATCATACTTTTATTAGAAAAATTCCCTCCAACAACATCATTAAAGGTAATTGGGTACTGGAGGATAATGAAATAAAGCTCTATGTTACTTCCTTCAACGGAGAAACCCGTAATCCACGTGGCGAACCTTCTCATACTTTTAAATTAATTTCTGTTACTGACAAAGAGTTAGTGCTACGGGATAGGGGACGGCATGGTTTTATTACTATTACCTATCTAAAAGAAAGTATGAGATGAGAATAATAGTAATTGTCATATTGTCCCTATTGTCATCACTATTTACCTTTCTATTCTCACAAGATGGGAGATGTTCTATTAATGAAGTGGAACAGTTTATTAGAGATGTATACCCTGAATATGAAATTACTAATCAGGAGTACAGCGAACGTATGTTTCAATATTTATCGGAGAGTCAAAGAAACAAAAAGCAAAATGAGCCGGGTTCCTCTGTAGCCAGGATACCGGTAGTGGTGCACCTTATAAGCGATGAAGTGATCGATCATTGCCAGTCCCTCAGTTTTCAAAACGTTTTTGATCAGATAAGGGTACTGAACGAGGATTTTCGTAGAAAGGCCAACACCAACGGCTATGGCAGCGGGGTGGATACAGAGATTGAGTTTTGTTTAGCTGCCAAAAAACCAAATGGGGATTCCTTTCCCGGCTGGACGTTGAATCCCGATCCTGACGGTTCTCCTTATCCGGTTTGGAATTCTTCAATAGACCAACAACTTAAATCTGTCATACACTGGAACCCTGATAGGTACCTCAACTTGTACGTAGTTAAAATGGGCATGGGCAATTTAGGATATGCTTATAAGCCTTCCATTATGGTGGATCATCCCGAATTAGATGGCGTAGTTATCAATCATATAAATTTCGGGGATCTAAGTGACCCAGAGTATGGTTTAGGCCGTACTACTACCCATGAAGTGGGGCATTGGTTTGGGTTGTGCCATACCTTTGGCTGTAATGCTAGAGATTACAGTTGCTCGGATGATGATGGGATTTATGACACACCTGTATGTCAAGGTTCAAGATCAAGTGGAACATATCCAAATTGTAATAAAGATATACAATGCCAAACTGAGAATGATCTGAACGGTACCACCAGCGCCCGGCAGATTGAGAATTACATGGATTACAGCCATGATTATTGTATGAATATGTTTACCCAGGGGCAAAAAGACCTGATGTGGCAAAACATAAATTTCGGACAAAGAGGTGTTATCGTTTTTGCTCCTTCAGTAGCCAGTTGCCCTACCCCGGAGCATTGTAATAACGGGGTGAGAGATTATGATGAACTGGATGTGGATTGTGGTAGTAGTTGCCCTCCCTGCTTACCAGGTTACGGCCCTGCAGAAGGAACGTATTGCTTAAATCCCGAAACCTCGGATAAAATGCATAATATCACCTTGAAGATTAACGGTCAAACAAATGATATAAATTATGTGTGTGAAGGATCAAGGATAAGATTAGGCTTTTCCAAATGCCCGGTAAACGGAGACGGCAATTACAAATGGTTAGGCTTAAGCGAAATGGATATTGATGGTAACATCTTAAAGGATGATTTCATGACTTACACTAATGATACTAGGGATGATTATCATTATGCAATAGGTAATTTATACAATTTAGCCAGTTCGCTTAACTTTGATTTAAGACCTGGTTATGTATATAAAATAAAAGATGCCAGAGTTTATAATGGCAATTGGTCTGAGGCTAATACTTATTTTTTGATTTATCCTAATGAGCTGAATTTTAATTGGTGGACTGATACTAGTAGGTTTCATGCAGCCAGGGGAATATATTTGAAAGACGGTGCTATGATCGAGAGTGAAGAAATGGTTTATGAGGCACAGGATTTTATAGAGATGCAACCGGGTAGTGAATTAAGACCAGGTGAAAGCTTTGATTTAAAAATTGACAGAGAAGCTGCCTGTTCTATTTATTCGTCCAAAACTAGTGATGAATTAAGCTATCATGTGCCCACAAATGGCTATGAAGATATTGTTATGGAAGAACAAGCTTTTGAGCCTGATTCTAAAGTAGAAGTTTATCCTACCATTGCCGATAATAGACTGGTTTATGTTTCGTTACCTGATCGCCTGGTTACTAGCAAGTATTCCATCTTTAATAGTATAGGCTCCATTTTAAAAGAAGGCTTTTTTAGTTCAAATTTTAATGTAGTCAATCTTGACTATTATGAAGCTGGCACTTATCTAATTCTAATTGATCATAAACCTTATAAAATAATAGTTCCTTAAATGAGGCTCCTTTGGATTACCAATACTATTTTAATCAGTGTTTCGCTCTCGGCTCAAAAGGTAAGAAACAACGGTATTTGTATCTCTGGAGGAGTAAATATGTATGGACAGAATTATTTTACAGATCATGATATAAGATTACTAGAAAAAAGCAGTGATGAATCTTATTTTTTTGACTTAAATGCTCAGTATAGTTACGGCTTTACCAGGTCTTTTTTGTTAGGCATTAGCTTATCCTATGAATATAAACCTTTGGAATACAAATTCAACTTTCCTCCCAGGGATGACGCGTTTTCCCCTGTAGATCCAGTTTTTGACCCACACTTTATTTCTTTTGGTTTGTTTAGTGAGCACCGTTTAATCCAAACGAAGTCTTACTTCTTCGGCCTCCAACCTTTATTACAATATCACTTAACTAGCTATGAAGTATTTCTAAACCACTATTATTTTTCAATAAGCCTGGGTTTACCCAATGAGTTCTTTATTCACAAAGACTTTCGCAAAGCTTTTTCTATAGTCATTAACCCTTCTTTTTCTACTTACTCTACTCCCGCTATCTCCAGGGAGTTGGGAGAGCACTTTCAAGGCTTTTATTATTCTTTTAATATTAATATTGGTGGAAGGGTATATTTTTAAGGCATTTTTGTTCTATCTATTTTTAGGTTTGCTCCCAAAGGTTGTTTGCTCACAAGAAGTTCAATGTGATTCTTTAGATATTAAATGCACCCAATTGAGGCATGGAGAATATGTTATCACTAATAAAACCGACTATTTAGCACTATTGGAAGGGCGCTCCCCTCACCCCAACTGTCAGGCATATCAATTGCCCGAGATAGATTTTTCCCGATATACTCTAGTCGGCTTAAAAACATCGGTAAGAGGCTGTGATTTCCCTGTGGTAACCTATGACTGTTCTAGAGAAAATGATGATTATGTAGTTTCCATATTGATTGAGCGAAAGGGACTTTGCAAAAGGAACAATACTATAAATCTATGGCTTAAACTCTCAAAAGTAGTTGATCCTTCCAGGGTAAAACTAGAGGTAACCCGTAAAGGCTAAGAGTGTGAAAAAAAAATAATCATTATAATTTCTGTACTTTTCAGCCACAATGCAACCAGTCAGCACTTCTTAAAGATCAATGCTACTTACAACCTCAATTCGTTGGAACTATTTGAAGATCCTCAAGTGCTCGAATATGTAAAGGAATGGAATAGTGACTATATCAGTTCTACCGGAGTCAATTTCAACCTGGCCTATAAATATTTGTTTAGGAGAAATCTTGGTTTTACCGTGGGTTTATCCTACGGCTTTAATCAGGTTTCCTATACCAATTTTTCAGATGAAAGTACCTTAACGGCAACTGAATCTTTTCCTTTAGTGTCGGCTAACCTTGCCTTTTTATACGAACACCGCCCTCAATACGATGCTGTTTTTTCTACCTCCTTAGGCTTGGCGGTTTACAACTGCATAAGGGATTTTAGGACAGAAGTAAAATCAGATGGCAGATCGATAAGCGAATTCAACTATCCTTTTTTAGGATATTGTAAAGACTTTTTGGTCCTGTAATGGTCATTTGATTATTATCTATTTCATTGGTCAATAAATAAAAAGAAAAAAAGCGAGATAAGAATACCTCTTATACTGGCCACTCAATTATTAATGGATATGGCACAGTCTGATGATATCTTCTACTCCATCGGCTTGGGTAGTGGAATAGAGCTTAGATTTTAATGAAGCAGTTGAATACTGTTTGGAAACTTTCGATATAAGGGCATTTATTTTAGAAGATACCTTTAGTACCGTCAATTTTGGAATAAAATAATAGCAAGAAAACGTTTTAAATGAAAAGATCAATAATTTTATCCTTGCTTTAACCCTGCAAATAGCCGATGCGCAAACTGTGCTGTCTATCCGCGCTGGAGCGGGCCTAAAAAGCAGGGATTTTGGTTTTGCCAATGAATTCGCCTACAATTTTTACGAGGAAAATGTAAAGACCAATCTTTCTTTTCAGTATGGTTTGGATTATCAGCAAGGGCTGAGTACGAGATCATCCCTTTGGGCAGCCGCCAATTTCGCAGTGAGGGATATTTATTATGAAGATATTATTCTGATGGATGTATCGGGACAAATCGCTGGTAGTTATGAAAAGGACATCCTGAGATTTATAGATGTATCCCTGGGTTACAGCTACAAAATAATTGATAAGGATTTCGATCTGTACCTGAGAGCAGGAGGTTTTATCGCCTTTCCGGTCGATTTCCGGGCACAATACGATTTTACAGATAACAGTATTCAGCAGAATACCTTTAAACCGGTTCTTCCCGAAGAAAACAACTACGGGGTAATAGTAGAGCCTCTCATTTCATGGAAACCCTGGCTCAAAAGAAATACAGGTTTTTCATTGGGTATTCCCGTTCAATTGTTTTGGGTAGAAAACCCCAATTCCGGTGTAGCTGATCTCAACCCGCGTTATACAGTTTCATTACTGATAGGAGTAAGTACCTTTTTACAATAAATTTTTTGCACGCTCTTTGATTTCCATCCGTATACTTCTGTTATACCTTCAACAAATGGCGTAAATCTCGTGGCAGCAAAAAATAAGTTATTAGTATGGGCCGTTAATACCAAACTAGTCGGTCAGGATAAAGCAAAAGTATTTCATTTTCCATTTTTAAATAAAAACATAATTTTCAGATGAATTTATTGAAGTATCTTTTTTCTATCAGCCTTATAAGTTTATTCCTTTCTGAAGCTGTAGCCCAGGAAAAAATATTAGAGCTAGGCTTTGGGTTATATGATCATTCCCGGGATTTTGTACACACTTCTGAAAGTAACGCGGAATTTTATAATTCCTACGCGAAAAAGAGAGATATTATCAAAGAATTGTCCTTGAAGTACTCTTTTATAAATGAGCAGGGATTATTGCTAGGTCTGTCACTGTCATATCTTACTACGGAAATTGAATTTTCAGAAAACTCACTGGACAATCCAATCCATCCCTATTACGGGTTTGTAGTTTCTGACCTGGAAACGATTAAAAGAAACTACGTGTTTGTTACACCCGCTATAGGTTTTTCAAAAAGGGTAGAAATTTTTAACGTAAGCGGGTTCAGGTTGAATCTCCCATTAGGGTTGCGGTTAGGCTTGCCCGTAAATTGTTATGATGAGCTCTTGCCCAGAGGGAGGGAAAGTGTTACTAAAATTGAAAGATACAGAGGAGAAAATTTTTCAAAGGGTTTGCTCTACGGGCTTTCGGTTAGTCCGTCTTTAGCTTTTTACCCTTGGGAAAAAAAGTGGATGAAACAGCTAAGTTTAAACCTTGGATTGGAGGCCAACCTGCTTTTTCAGCATGAAGCGGAGTTAAATCCAAAATATCTTTTAGGTTTCAATGCGGGAGTCGGGTATGATTTTTAATCTTAAGTAATTAGGAGTTACCTGTATTCCGCGGATCAGCCTTAGCCCTCTTTTTTCTGTTTTACCTTTGTCCGCCTATGGAGGTTTTAATACTAATATGGCAACTGGCCACGGCTTTTCTCCTGCTGTATTACCTGATCTTTTACGGCCGATTTTTACTGTATAAATCACCTGGAGACGAGGAGGAGGTTTTTTCGGAATCTATTTCCGTGATCATTTGTGCCCGCAACGAAGCTGGAAATCTCCGGGAAAACCTCCCGCTGGTACTGCAGCAAGAGCACCCACATTTTGAAGTATTGGTAGTAAACGATCGCAGCAAAGATGAAAGCAGCAGTATTTTAAGGCAGTTAAGAAAGGAACATCCTAACCTTAGAATATTGGAAATTGAAGATGGTGATAACTACCAGGGCAAAAAGAAAGCCCTGGCCCGGGGGATCGAAGCGGCTAAGTACGACTATGTGGTATTGACCGATGCCGATTGCCAACCCGCCAGTGAACAGTGGCTCAGCCTGATGGCTTCCCATTTTAAAAGCAAAGAGATAGTATTGGGCTTTGGATCTTATGAAAAACAGAAAGGCTGGGTCAATAAGCTGGTGCAATGGGAAACCCTGCACTCAGCTGTGCAGTATTTTTCCATGGCCTACAGTGGCTTGCCCTATATGGGGGTGGGGCGTAACCTGGCCTACAAAAAGTCTTTATTTACGAAATCTAAAGGTTTTGAAGAGCACCTTGACCTGCCTTCAGGAGATGACGATCTTTTTATCAGTTCGGTAGCCCGGGTCGATAATGTGGCGCTGGAATACCGGAAAGAAGCTTTTACTTATTCTGAAGCTCCCCTTACATTAAGACAATGGTGGAGACAAAAAAGAAGGCATCTTTCTACCGCTAATCGCTACAGGTTTTTACCTAAAACCGCACTGGCTTTATACGGCACTAGCCAGTTGTTGTTTTATTTATTGCTTCCCTTGGCATTAAAGGCAGGTTTATGGGCTTTGATCGGGGCCAGGTTTGTTTTACAGTATGTCTTTTTTTTGCTTTTTTCCCGCAGGTTCAAGACTGACGGCTTATGGCTGACCTACTCGTTATGGGAATTTTTACAGATCATTTTTACTGCTCTTATTCATCTGCAAAATACTTTTACCGGTAAACCCCGAACATGGAAATAATACTGAAATATTTTCCGGATCTAACAGCAGAGCAGATACAACGCTTGTCTGCCTTGGGGAGGCTGTACGAAAAATGGAACAGCCAGATCAACGTGATCAGCCGTAGGGATATGGATCATTTTTACGAAAGGCATGTGTTGCATTCCCTGGGCATTGCCAAAGTACTTTCCTTTCCTGCTGGAACAGATATATTGGACATAGGTACCGGGGGTGGCTTTCCTGGTATTCCCCTGGCCATCCTTTTTCCCGGAAGTGAGTTTATGCTGGTTGACAGCATTGGCAAAAAAATAAAGGTGGTTGAGGAGGTGGCAAAAGAACTAGGTTTGGATAATGTAACGGCCCGGCATCAAAGGGCGGAAAAAATTAAAAACCGATTTGACTTCATCATTTCGCGGGCGGTTACTCAAATGCCCCGTTTCTTACCCTGGACTAAAGGAAAATTTAAGTCTGATACTAAAGAAACCACGGGTTTGGCCAAGGGCATTTTATACCTCAAAGGCGGTGATCTTACGGAAGAATTAGAGGGGGTTAAAAATTACCAGATATTTAACCTCAAAGATTATTTTGCTGAAGTTTTTTTTGATACTAAAAAGGTGTTATATATACCGGTTCATTTAAGATGATTTTAACGAAGGATTTTCGTTTTTTGGGCGCAGAATTAATCTAAATTTGGCTATCTTCATAGCCAACTAAAAATCAAACCTGTATGATTCTCAACAACGCAACAAACGAAGCGGCAGAGTGGTCTGTAGCTACTGACGGTGAAACAATTGACGGCACCAAGGGAGCAGAGACCTGGGGTTACATCACCCCTCCGGCCGGTCCTTATTTGTATACTGTAACTTTCAAAGGGCCTCAGGGGACTGCTACGGCAGAAAATGTGAATAATCCCGATGCCTGCGCTACGTATACCGGTAAAGAGATTTTGATCACTTATCCCGGTGCTTAAAAATTTGATTGAAAAATCGTAAAGAATTTTATCCCGCATTAATCTAATACAGATAATGCGGGTTTTTTACGGGATTATTGCTTTTCAGACTTGATTAAATCTATAGCTTTATCCATTACAAAATCTACCTGCTTTTTTATTAGTTCTTCTTTTGTGGGAGGAATTATCATATCAGGCACCACCCCTTTAAAGTTTTTGCTATTACTCACGGCATAAGTGTATTCAGCCGTACTGATGTTGAGTTCTATACCGCTGTAAGGCAGCCGGATGGCAACCATCATGGGAAGTCCCACAGCGGGCTCCACCTGTTTCCATTCCCATAAAAACAGCATCGGTGTTTTCCCGCATCAAAGAGGAGAACACAGCAGAACAGGAGCGGGTATAACCGTTGGTAAGGATATAAACTTTGCCTTCAAAACGATTTTTTGGGGCGGGTTTGGCCAGGAGCGAAGGATAATTTCTCCATTCATAGTGGTGCAAGCTATTTAACTTCAAGTCAAAAGTGTCCAGGTAAGCGGGATGGGAGAATACGATAGGCTCAAAAGAGAAATCCCGCTATTTTTGGGTTTCCACTTTTTGCATATATGGTGTTTCTCCATCAATGAAATACGAGAAAAGATATTTGCCGTAAGCTGTCCAGCCACCTGTATTATTGCGAATGTCGATGATAAGGTTCTTCACTTTATGGTCTGCCAAACAGGCAAAAACAGAATCGGTGAATTTTTCAAAATCCTGCCCGTGGTTTTTGGTGTAGTCCTTTCTGAACCATTTTATGGTATAGACCCCGGTATTTATTGAGTCGATCATTCTAAACCGGAGGGGAATGCCCATTTTTTCTTCAGGAGGGTAACGCTGGGCCCTGATAGAATCTATCTCAGCTTTTAGCAAAGCTCGTATGTGATATTCCTTCTCTTCAGAATTATTGGTAACAACCCGAATTTTAAATTCTTCAGGATTATCTATAAAATTGGAATAGGCCATGCTGAAATACTTTTCAATATCGATCAAGTCTTCATTACTGCAGCGCCCATCGCGATAGGTATGTTTTCTTAGCTGAGCGGTAATTTGGTCTACGGGTTTTCCGTTTATGTGAGTGATTTCACTTAAGAGCTCAATGTTGTTCTCTATCGAGTTGTTGTGTAACAGATAATATCGCCCATTGTAAATTTTGAGGTCAAAGGGAAAGATCTTCACATTGAGCTTGCGGTATTCCATGTAGTCGGCAGAATGCCGCCAACGGCTATGACCGCAGGCGATCAGGTTTTGAATACGGGTAATACTGCGCAGTAATTCCAGATAGGTCATGAAATTACAATTCACGAAAGCATTATTAAAAGCGCTGTCTATCTTACTTTTAGAAGTATAGCGGTAAATTGAGGTTTGTACTTCTTCTAAAACCCTTTTGAGTATTTTCAGGTCAGCTTTGCAGTATTCGGGATTTAGTTTAGCGTTGAAGTCTTTTGCCGGCTTTAAAGTATCGTTAACTAGTTGTTGAAGATAAGCTGTGAACTCACCTTTACTCAGGCTATCTGACAGATGAGTTGATGTTTGAGCTTTGCCAGAGATAAGCAGCAAGAAACATCCGACAGTAAAACAAAAAGATGTGAAATAAAATTTCAAAATATCAGCAGATTGGCAAGGCAATTTAGCTGAATAGCAGCAAAAAGCATGGTCTCTTCAGCACATTAACAATTGTTTGTGATTGACATAAATAAAAAAGTCCCGCACAGGGGCGGGACTTCCAGAGAGATCAATAGGGTTAGCTTCCCATCTTTTTCATCTCTTCGTCAAAAGTCTTTTTGAACTTCTCAAAATTGTAGTCAATTTTCAGCGACTGGTCATTGCTCAAGGTTTTGTAATAATTGTCTACCAACTCATCACCAGATAGTTCCACAGCAATGTAATATTTGTATTTATTAGAGCCGTTTACCTGGGTAAGACGATCGCAAACGGGTTTCACACCATTGAGCTTTTGATTGATCACAGTGCGGGCGTTTTCCTCAAAACGTTCCAGCAATTCTTCGGTATTGTTGTACTCGGAGGATTTCACGTAATTATCGCCCACTACTTTCATAACAGTAGATATCTGTCCTGCCAGTTCAGCTTTGGCGTTACTCAGCGCTTTTTTCTTGGCTACGTTAGCGTCCATGCTTTCGCCAAAAGAGTAGGAACGGAAATATTTTTTATCGGATTTGTATTGAGAGCAGGGTAAAACTATTTCAACTTCACCCTTGGGAGCTTCAATGGTCTTTTTCTTGCTTTTGCAGGCGGTAAAGGCGAAGATCGCGGCACCGGCTAAAATGAGATATGAATTTTTCATGGCATGGAGGTTTTAATTGCTACTGCTAATTTGCGATAATTAAAACAAAGCCTGTGCCAATTCTGATCAGTACTTACTGAAAGGGGTCAGAATAGTTGGTGTCACGGAGAAGTTTAAAATCGACCAGGGTCCCTAAAAAGGCTAGTAGGTCCTTTTTTTCCCAGGGTTCCCAGTTTCTTATTACCCCGCCATTATTATGAGTCATGTCGCTGGAAAGATTAGGGGACTCTATATTTACCCCGGAATTGTAAAATTCGATCACGTCTGCCAATTCCGCTATACTACCATTGTGCATGTAGGGCTTAGAGTACCAGACATTGCGCAGACTAGGTACTTTGAATTTGCCATCATCAAAAGGATTATTGGTAACTGCTCCCAGGCCTACATCTTTGGAATGATTGGGATTGAGCCCATTATTTTTGAATTGATCATCAACGCCAAAAGCCCCAAACAGGTATTGAGTATTTTTCCCGCCATGACAATGAAAGCAATCGCCTCTTTCGGAGTTGAAAAGATTCATGCCTGACCTGGGATTGCCATCAGTGAACTTGCTGGGGCCAAAATCGGCTTTAAGCCCCATGCGGATCACACTGTCATATTCCGAATTGGCAGAAATTATGGTTCTTTCGAATTGGGCGATGGCTTTGGCAATGCGCTCTTCGGTAACCGCTTCACTTCCAAAAGCAGCTTTAAATAAAGGGGGGTATAAAAGATCAGTTTCCAGGCGGGAAATAACAGTAGCTATATCGTTGTCCAATTCTACCGGGTCGAGGATGGGCATGATGGCTTGTTGTTCCAGGCTCATGGCGCGGCCGTCCCAAAAGAATTTTTCCTGGAAAGCCAGGTTGAACAAAACCATGGCATGCCTGCGGGTTTGCATTCCCCTGATACCGGTAGATTTAGGCTCAGGGTCGCTCATGGCTATGCCCTGTAAGTGACAGGAGCCACAAGACATGGTCATATCCCGGGATAATTTTTTTTCGTAAAAGAGAAAGCGTCCGAGCCTAATTCCTTCAACTGTAAGAGGGTTATCTGCCGGAATATTGGGGTCGGGAAAACCCTGGGGAACTTCCAGTTTATAAGGGGTCCCTATAGGAGTAGAAGGATCACCGGGATCTTTGTGATCCGGTTTGCAGCGGTTTAAAGTCAATAAAAAAATCGCTACAGTTATCATTAAACAAGACCTGCCTTGCCGTTTCATTAATCAAAGGGGTCGGAATAATTCGTGTCGCTGAGGAATTTAAAATCAACTAGGGTCTCCATAAAAGCCAGGAGGTCTTCTTTTTGTTGGGTGGTCCAGTTGCGGCCGATCCCCGCAGCTTTCATATTGGGATCGATATTGGGAGAATTGGCGTGTCCTCCAAAATTATAAAACTCGATCAGGCTGTCCAGTTCGGCTATACTGCCATCGTGCATAAAAGGCTTGGAAAATCTAGCATTGCGCACACTGGGTACTTTGAATTTACCATCGTCAAAACTTCTACCGGTAACTTCACCCAAACCCCGGTCGTTAACATGGGTTTCTTTAAGGCCATTGTTTTTAAACTGATCATCAACCCCAAAAGCCCCGAATAAAAACTGCGATTCTACTCCACCGTGGCAGTGGAAGCAATCCCCTATTTCGTTGTTAAAGATCTCCATTCCTCTTCTGGGGTTACCATTGTTGATCCTGCTGGGGCCAAAATCGGCTTTAAGCTCCATGCGGATCACACTGTCGAATTCCGAATTGGCTGATATGATCGTTCTTTCAAACTGGGCAATGGCTTTGGCGATGCGCTCTTCGGTAACCGCTTCACTACCAAAGGCATCTTTAAACATAGTAGGATACACGGGATCGACTTCCAGGCGGGATATAACAGTAGCTATATCATTATCCAGTTCTACGGGATCGAGTATGGGCATGATAGCCTGTTCTTCCAAGCTCAAGGCGCGACCGTCCCAAAAGAATTTTTCCTGGAAAGCCAGGTTGAACAGCACCATGGCATGTCTGCGGGTTTGCATTCCTCTTATTCCAGTAGATTTAGGCTCGGGATCGCTTAAAGCCACTGTTTGTAAATGACAAGAACCGCAGGACATGGTCATGTCCCGCGATAATTTTTTATCGTAAAACAGAAAGCGTCCCAGTTTAATGCCTTCTACCGTAAGGGGGTTGTCAGCTGGTATGTTGGGCTGTGGAAAGCCCTGAGGTACTTCCAGGTCATAGGGAGTTCCTATTGGAGTGGAGGGAGGGTCGACCCCATCATCTTCATCGGGTTTACAGCGATTGACAGTGACCACAATCCCCGCAATAATTATCAGTAAATAAAATTTGTTTTTTCCTTTCATCTCAATCTATAAAGATACAAAAGGGCTCTGTATAAATATATAACGTTATCATTCCAGTTTATGTTGGGCATAATTACGCCATTTTTCAGTGAGCCTTAGCATATCTTCGGGAAGTTCAGAATCAAAACTTATCCATTTACCAGTAGCGGGATGGGTAAATCCCAGGGTTTTGGCATGCAGGGCCTGACGTGGACAAAGCTCAAAACAATTGTTTACAAATTGCCTGTATTTGGTAAAGGTAGTACCCTTTAAGATCTGATCCCCTCCGTATTCCTTATCGTTAAAAAGGGTATGGCCCAGGTATTTCATATGTACCCTTATCTGATGGGTACGCCCGGTTTCCAAACGGCATTCTACCAGGGTAGTGTAGCCAAAACGCTCCAAAACTTTATAATGGGTTACGGCATGTTTACCGTAGTCCCCTTCGGGGAATACCTGGAACACTTTGCGATTTTTCAGGCTGCGGCCTATGTGGCCGGTGATGGTTCCTTCATTTTCTTTAACATCGCCCCAAACTAAAGCCTGGTAAGTGCGGGCAGTAGTGCGTTCAAAAAACTGACGGGCCAGGTGGGCCATGGCGTATTCATCTGCTGCAATAACCATAATACCACTGGTATCCTTATCCAGGCGGTGCACCAGACCGGGACGGGTTTCATCTTTGCCGGGCAGATTACTGAAGTGATGGATCAGGCCATTTACCAGAGTGCCGGAATAATTGCCATAGCCTGGATGCACTACTATACCGGCTTGCTTATTCAATACGATCAAATGATCGTCTTCATAAATGATATCGAGAGGCATGTCCTCCGGAATAAGCTCAATTTCCCGTGGTGGATAAGAAAGAACTACCTGTACCACATCTCCTGCCTTTACCTTATAGTTGCTTTTTACAGCAGTACCATTGGCCAGGATATTGCCGGCCCGGGCAGCCATTTGTATTTTATTACGGGAGGTGTTGGGAAGCAGGTTGCCTAAAAATTTGTCTACCCGCAAAGGCTTTTGACCTTTATCGGCTAATAAGCGGTGATGCTCGTAGAGTTCTTCGTTTTCTTCAGCTTGAGAAATATGGTTTTCATCTGTACCGTTCATCGGCTTATCACAAACTTTTTACTCACCGGGGCAAATTTACCCGAGGCAGCCGAAAGAGTGATCAGGTAAAATCCTCCTTTTAATTTATCTACTGATAATCGATTCTGAGCGAGACCTGTTGCTACAGGTTTACCACTTATATCGCGTATGGTATAAAAATACTGCTCTCCCTCTTCCTGTTGCCAGTCTAAATTTATGACGGATTCAGCCGGATTGGGGAAAAGCGCAAAGTTCAACTGGGGTTTTGTTGTTTCCGGTAATTGCAGGTCTTTGGGTAAATAGCGGAAAAAAGGCCGCATCATCATATTGCCATTGCGAGAAGATTCAATATAGGGCGGTTTGCCGTAGAAGATGGTAGTGCGGCTGTCGTAATTAATATCAAAACCGATGGTCATATTAGTAATGGTTCTTTGCTTGATCCCGATAAACACACTTCCGGTTATCTGAATACCTGAGGTATCAAGCACATAAGGGGTGAAAAAATTAGTAGCGACAAAAAGTGGTGTGTAAACAGAATCGGAAAGGTAGATGAGGTTACCGGGTTCCCCTAAATTATTTTCAAAAACTGCGATCTGGAAATCATTATCAGAGGCATCGGTTTCGCCCTTTAGAAAGTGAATGTACAGCCCTTTTAATTCATCTGCCTGACGTACATCGTATTTCACCAGGATGTATCCTCCGGCATTACCATCTACTGTATATATTTTTTCGGCACTGCCATCATCATAAGCATAATAGTTCTTAAAAATTTGCCGCCTTACAATGGAATCATTTGGGCCTTTATTGGCCAGAGCGTTACCGGTATAAGTGTTAACTGATTGAATTTCAAACTCATCGACAGGTGGTGCGGGGAGTAAAAAGTCTCCTACAGGGCAAACATAAAATTCATCACGGTTAGGTTGGTGGAGATCGTCTTTAGTAATATCGCCTAAATTATCCTCAACCAGAGTATTACCCTGATGAGTGACACGATAAACGCACAGGTTGAGAGGGGATGATGCCCCCGCCAGCAGATTTTTGCGGTAAAAAAGCGTTACCTCGTCAACATTGAGCACACTAGCCAGAGTATTGTCGTAGTGAAACCAGGGCACAGCTTCATAGCCCTTAAGCAGGCTTGGATGGGGGCGGTTAAAAGCCACATCGGTAAAAAGGGTATCGGCAAAAGTTCTTTGATCGTCTAAAAGAACCCGGTCAATATGCCAGTGGTCGAAAGCTCCTACCTGGCTGCCGTAGGAAATAAAGCGGAATTGAAACTCATTGAGATGGAAAGTATCGGCAACTGGAATCATCACCAGTTCAAAAGGTGCAGCATTATTACCGCCAAAAGTCCGCCATACCGAAGTCCATGTACTATCTATGGGATGGTAAAAATACAATGCCAAAGAGTCAACAGTTTGAGGCCTTTCACCCAGGCCTTCGGTCTGATAGTAAAACGAGAGATAAACGGAATCGGTTACAGAAGAAAGGTCTATCGGGCAAGAAGTAAGCATATCAGCCGTATCGGAAGCTTTGGGGTTCCGGCTTGGATCATAGGGTAAACCAAATTCATCCAGACCGTCAAAAGTGGCAACCCCCAGGGTAGGAGGAGAAATAGCAAGAGTTTGATTGACATATACAAAGCGGTCAGTCCAAATGGTTTGGTCAGGCCAGATCCCGTCATAGCTAAAGTCATCAATCACCGGTAAATTGAGTACAGTAGTCGTTTTAAATTCAGGTGCCTGATAAACCGGTAACGGGCGTTGGGTAATTCCGGTTAAACGGTCAGCAGGTTGTTGTCCTTTGAGGTTAAAAAAACTCAAAAAGCACAATAAAATATTAAGCGTCAGTAGTGTCGGGTAAGCTTGCATTTAATGAATCGGGAATTTCATTAGAAAGAAATAGTAACGAATCGTTAGGGATTTTAGTGTAATCATTTGTTAACCAAATATCTATTTGTTGCCCCGGATTAATACTAGGTTTTAAAGTAGGAGCCGGATATTGACGGTATACGAGGACTGTGGCACTATCACTTATTTCTTCATCGTAAGTAACAGCACCCAAATTAAGTGAATAAGTAAGTAATTTGGCTTCGGCTTCCTCCAGGCTCAGCCAGCGCAGATAGGGGACTTTAATACGGGTGTCGCCCAAACCCTGGCCCAGCACGAGGTCAATCACCGTTCCTTTATCGAATTTATCGCCTGCCTTGACCGAGCGGTCCTTTACTTTTACGTCAACTACCACGTCTTTTCCTATATAGGGTACGTATTCCAATTCCCCTACTTTCAGCCCTTTGGATTGGATATCGTAAACGGCCCTGCGCTTGGTTTTTTCTATCAGTTCCGGTAAAGCTATTTTGCGAGGCTTGAGGGGGTTGAGCGTAAGGCGTATTTCACGTCCTTCTTTTACTAAAGAACCGGGTTCCGGATACTGACCTAAAACACTGCCCCGGGGAAAATCGGGATTAAACTCCGCAGAGTCGAGTATTAATGCTACTAATTCCAATTCCTCCAAAGTCTTTTGGGCTTCCGTATAGGATAGGCGCTTTAGTTCCGGTACCTTGATGTTTTCTCCGTGGCGGGTGTATGCATCCAGAGCAGCCGAGATACCCCACGACAGAAGCGCCATCAGAATTACGGCTATGATGAGATTGGCCCAAAAGGTTTTACTCTTAAAAAAGCGGATGATCTTCATGCGAGGTCAGTTGGGGCTTCAAATATAATTATTGGTTGTTTAGTTGATTGGTGAATTGGCTAACTAGCTAACTAGTTCATAAAGTTTATTGAGTTACACAGTTCTAAGGAATTTTACAATATCCAGATTATCGGCATAATCCCATAATTGAGGTTTTTGGGTTTGGCCAAAGGGAACTGCAGGAATAGAAAGCCCTTTTGCTCCTACTATACATTGTAGCTCATTTTCCAGGCTTTTTAATTGTTCTTCTACCTCGTCTTTTTTATCGTAAAACTCATAATGCATCATAGAGACCGGAGCATGTAATTCGGGTTTTTCTTTCATGATGAAAAAACCGTTCTCGTAAAAATCCTGCTTTTCCATCATCAATATAGCACGGTTGTAATCGTAATTGTTGCTATACTTTTTGTTGTCGATCACCTCCTTAAAATCAAAGAAAGCTTTGAAGAGGCGATCCAGATCAAAACCTTGAGGGAGGTAAACTTTAGATACGTTTCTGCACCCTAATCCGTAATAGCGGAAAACATCTTCGCCCAGCAATTTCAGGTCGTCTTCGGTTTCTTCACCATTCAATACTGCTACCGAGCTTCTGTTTTTACGGATAATGTGGGGGTATTTGCTAAAGTAGTATTCAAAATAACGGGCGGAATTATCACTACCGGTGGCGATAACCGCTTTAAAATCCCTGATATTCCCGTCTGCAAAAACAATGCGTTCGGCAAAGCGCTTGTCAATGGCAACCAGCACCTGAGCCAGAAAAGGTAATAGTCTTTTGTCATCGGAAGAAGGTTTCACCATCACTTTGTGGCCGCTCATCAAAACAGTAAGGAAATCATGGAAGCCGACCAGCGGAATGTTACCGGCTGTGATCAGGGCAATAAAATGCTGACTATTGTTCTCGAAATGATCGGGAGAATAACGGTTTATCCATTCTTCCAGTTTTTCTCTTTTCAGGGCCTGGCTCCACTCCTGCAGGGCATATTCTACATTATTGCGGGTAAACCAATTATTGAAGGCTGCGGCTTCGTCTATGCTTTTTTGCAAATCTTTCCCAAAGTAGTTGTTTAGTTTTTCAAGACCCTCATCCTGGTGTTGGCCCACAAAGCGACCCAATTTTTCAAAAGCGGCTATCCTTTCTTCAATTCCGAACATTAGCGTTTCTCTGTTTGTTACTTTTGCGCAAAAGTAAGAACGAAATATGGCTATTAAGATAACGGATGAATGTATTAATTGTGGCGCTTGTGAGCCGGAATGTCCTAACAATGCCATTTATGAAGGAGCGCAGGAATGGCGTTTTTCAGACGGAACAGGCCTTAACGGCCAGGTAGCTCCCAAAAGTGGCGGTACTTATGATGCGGACGAGGCTCAGGAACCGGTAGATTATGACGTGTACTATATAGTTACCGATAAATGCACGGAATGTGTAGGTTTTCACGAAACCCCTCAATGTGCCGAGGTTTGCCCGGTAGATTGTTGTGTGCCGGATGAGGATAACGTGGAAAGTGAAGAGGAACTGCTGGAGAAAAAGGATTTTCTGCACTTATAGCAATATAATACTACTAGGACATTCCGAACGAAGTGAGGAATCTAAAAACAGATGTCTCACGCTGTTCGACATGACTTTTAATGTTCAATCAAAGGCTAATTTTAGAGACAATTAAAGTTTTCAGCTCTCGTTTTTGGAGTATGCGCTTTTGTTCACTCATATTGTTGTTCCTCTTCT
This sequence comes from Owenweeksia sp., assembly GCA_028277105.1. GTDB lineage: Bacteria > Bacteroidota > Bacteroidia > Flavobacteriales > Schleiferiaceae > JANQHO01. The sequence continues at coordinate 33,172 of JANQHO010000041.1, forward strand.
TTCCTAGGCTTCAGGGACAAAAGCTGGCTAAAGCTGAGAAAGAACTGTACGAAGCAGGGCGTATGATCCTGGAACATCAGGAATATACCCAACGCGATTCAGCTAATCAATTCTTTACCGCTAAGCTCAGTGAACTGCTAGCTACAGAAGAGGGTTTTGACTATCCTTTTACCAAGGTTAATAATATGCTGGGGTTGGCAGATGAGGATAGATTTTTCCGCATTTTTACCTGGCAGATCCCCGATTCATCTTTTCAATACGTCAGGCAGGGGCTAGTAGCGGTAAAAACCCGTAAAGGAATCAAAATTACTTTGTTGGAAGATCACCTCAAAAGCCTGGAAGAACCTGAATTCCGGCAGTTAAAACCCGAAAACTGGTACGGAGCCTTGTATTATAAAATGATCCCGGTAAAAAAGGGAAAAAAAACCCTTTACACCTTGCTGGGCTATGCCCCGGGACAGGATCTCAATCGCAAAGTGGTGGATGTTATTGAGGTGCGTAAGAACGGCAAAGTACGCTTTGGGGCTAAAGTGTTCTACATTGAAAAATTTATGGATAAAGTATTGCGCAAGCCACCTATGCG
>JANQHO010000068.1 GCA_028277105.1 Owenweeksia sp.
AATGCCCAAACTATTACCGATGGACCTTTTGCCGAAGGTGCTGAAGTAGTGGGCGGCTATCTGATCGTCAACGCAGAAGATTTGGCTGCTGCCACGGAAATTTCCAAAGAATGCCCCATTTTTGAACATGAAGGTACCGTAGAAGTGCGTGAGATTATGAGTATGGAAATGTAAAAGAAGCAGAATTCCCTTAAATTAAGGCCCCTTCTAGAGGGGCTTTTTTATGGGAAACAGAGAGGTTCAAAAAAAACTAGATCATCTTTTCCGTCACGAATACGGAAGTATTGTTTCAGGCTTAACAATACGGTTTGGCTCCCAGCATATTAACTTAATAGAAGATTCTGTTCAGGAAGCCTTGTTCAAAGCCATGAAACTGTGGTCTTATGATGGTGGTATACCAGAAAAACCCGGAGCCTGGCTCTACCGGGTGGCTTATAATAAGACGATCGATCAGTTGAGGAGAGAAAGTAAGAGCAGTGCTTATGACAATCTTCCCGAAGAGATTAATGAAAGAGAAATTATGCGTACCAGCAGGGAAATAGAGGACGAGCAGCTTAAAATGATCTTTGCCTGTTGTAATCCGCTCATCCATGAACGAGATAGCCTCTTGCTAAGCCTTAAGCTGATCGGTGGTTTTAGCGTTTCCGAGATAGCGCGCTCCCTTCTTTTGAGTGACGAGGCCGCCAAAAAGTCTATTCAGCGGGCTCGCCAGCATTTCCGGGATAAAGTAGGTCATATCCATTTTCCCGAAGGAAAGCAGTTGCAACTTTACATTGACCGGGTGCTTAAAGTGATTTACCTGATATTCAATGAAGGTTATAAGGCCAGCAATGGCGATGCGCTGATTAAAGAAGACCTTTGTGGGGAGGCTATTCGCCTGGCTTTGGTGTTGTCGGGACATGAGTTTGTCAACGACAGCCGCATAGAGGCCTTAATAAGTTTAATGAGTTTTAAGGCTGCCCGTTTTAAAGCACGTTTGGATGATCAGAACAGATTGATGACCCTGGAAAATCAAGACAGAAAGCAATGGACCATTAATTATATTCGATGGGGCTTCTACTATTTTGGTATTAGCACCAAGAATGCCGATATATCTGCTTATCACCTGGAAGCTGGGATAGAATATCAATATCATATCGCAGAAGATTACAGCAAGATCAACTGGAAGGAAATACAGAAGCTCTACCGGCTTTTAATTGAGATCAATCCCGGAGCTGTGGTGAGATTAAATTATATTGTAGTGCTGGCAAGGGCGGAGGGGGCAGAAAGAGCCCTTTCAGAGCTGGAAGTACTCAAAGAAAAGCTGAGTCATCATTATATGTTCTATGCAGTGAAGGCTGATTTGCTGGCAAGGCTGAACCTGCCCTCTCTGGCTATCACAGCCCTGGAAAAAGCTATCCGGTTGACTGACAATACCATTGAGAAAGAATACATGTCGCAAAAGATAGAGCTGTTATCACAATCCGTTTGAAGCTGATTTTTTTCTACTTAATTCTTACATAGGATTAATGTATTCTAATTATTTTAGTAATCTAAAAAAATTAGAATAATGAATGAGCGGTTGAGAGATAAGCTAAGGATATTATCAGATGCAGCCAAGTATGATGTATCCTGTGCTTCATCGGGGAGTAATAGAACAAATCACAATAAAGGACTGGGCAATGCCACCGGAATGGGGATCTGCCATTCTTATACCGAGGACGGACGCTGTGTTTCCCTGCTCAAGATTTTGCTTACCAATTACTGTATTTACGATTGTGCTTACTGTGTTAGCCGCAAGAGCAATGACGTAAAGAGGGCCGCTTTTACAGTACAGGAAGTAGTAGACCTCACCATCAATTTTTACCGCAGAAACTATATAGAAGGTCTTTTTCTCAGCTCGGGCATTTTTAAAAATGCCGATTTTACTATGGAGCGTCTGGTGTGCATAGCCAAAAAACTGAGGACCGAGCATAAGTATAACGGCTATATTCACCTTAAGGCCATACCGGGAGCCAGTGATGAGTTGTTATACGAGGCAGGTTTGTATGCCGACCGCCTCAGTGTAAACCTGGAGATACCTTCCGAAAAAAGCCTGAAAAAAATCGCTCCGGAGAAAAATTTCAAGGAAGTATATGACCCCATGAACTATCTCAAGGAGAAGATTCAAGGGTATAAAGAAGAAAAAAAGCAGTTAAGAAAAGCGCCTCTGTTTTCACCCGGAGGCCAGAGCACTCAGTTAGTGATCGGGGCTAGCCCTGAAACAGACCGTCATATTTTAAGCCTGTCTGATTCGCTATACCAGGAACAAGGGCTCAAAAGAGTTTATTATTCTGGTTATATACCAGTGAACAATGATAACCGCTTACCAGCTTTGGTAAAACCTCCTTTGATAAGGGAAAACCGCCTTTACCAGGCTGATTGGCTAATGCGTTTTTATGGCTTTGAAGCCGAAGAATTAACCGATGAGACCCGACCTAATCTCGACTTGCAAATAGATCCCAAAGTTAGTTGGGCCTTGCGAAACCCCGGTTTTTTCCCCGTAGACATTAATAAGGACTCTTACGAAATGATCTTGCGCGTACCGGGAATAGGAGTGAAATCCGCCCAAATGATCATTCAATCTCGCAAACACGGTAAAATAAGGGAGGAACATCTCAGAAGAATGGGTATTGCCTGGAAGCGAGCTAAATACTTCTTGTGCAATATCCAAAGCAGTTTTGTCCTCAAAGATTTTCATCCGCAAATTATCCGCCAAAACCTCATATCAGTTACTCATCAAATCAATAATCAATTAAGTCTTTTTTAAAATGGTTTACCTGTACGATGGCACCTATGAAGGGTTGCTAACCGCTGTTTTTGAAATTTATGCCCATAAGCAAATCCCCGAAGCCATAGGGGAAGAGGGGAAAATAACCCCCTCCCTTTTTGCGGAATCCGAAAAAGTAATTACCCAAACCGGAAAATCGGAAAGGGTGCTTAAAAAACTCTACCAAATCTTACCGGCCCGGGAAGTGGTGCGTTTATACCGAGTATTCCTTTCAGAAAATATCGAACGCGAGATGCTCATTTACCGCTTTATTGTACTGGCGTTGGGGGATGCAGAACTGGCTTTGTCAGATTTCAGGAATCTCCTGACCTTAAAAATGAAATCCATCGATAAGCAGATGGGACGGGAAGTACACCGTATGCATGCTTTTGTACGCTTTCAACGCACCGCAGACGATATTTGGTTTGCTGCCATAGAGCCCGATTTTGACGTTATGCCCCTGATCGGCCATCATTTTAAACAGCGTTATGCTGATCAGCGATGGGTTATTTACGATGCAAAGCGTCAGTATGGCCTGTATTACGATTTGAGCAGGATGGATTTTATCTCACTCGATTTTTCGCAGGATTTCAGCCAGCTGACTTCTTTGTCTGAAAATGTTTTGCACGAAGAAGAAACATCCTACCAGGCGCTTTGGAAGGACTATTTTGACAGTGTGAATATCAAAGCGCGTAAAAATCTCAAATTGCACATCAGGCATATACCAAAAAGATATTGGAAGTATCTTTTTGAAAAACAGGGAAGTTACTGAGTAATGACCCGGGCAGTTTTATAAGTATTTAGCCCTATAGCCCTGACCAGGTACATACCTTTAGGTTGATTGCCCAATTCT
>JANQHO010000128.1 GCA_028277105.1 Owenweeksia sp.
GTCTCTATAGCAGACCTGATTGTATTAGGCGGAAGTGCTGCCGTAGAAGAAGCGGCAAAAAAAGCTGGGTATGCCGTAGAAGTTCCATTTACACCAGGCCGTATGGATGCTTCACAGGAGCAAACCGATATAGAAGGCATGACCGTTTTAGAACCCATGGCAGATGGCTTTCGCAATTATCAAAAAAAGGAATATACACTTACCACTGAACAGCTATTGATCGATAAAGCTCAGTTGCTATCGCTCACCGCTCCTGAAATGACCGTACTACTGGGTGGTATGCGCGTATTGGGTGCAAATTATGACGGATCAAAGCACGGTGTCTTTACATCAAACCCGGGGGCGTTAACCAATGATTTTTTTGTGAACCTGCTGGATATGGGTACCGTGTGGGAAGCCACCTCAAACACCAAACTTGAATTTAAAGGTAGAGACAGAAAAACTAATGAAGTGAAATGGACAGCTACCAGAGCCGACCTGATCTTTGGCTCCAACTCTGAATTGAGAGCATTGGCAGAAGTTTATGCCAGTAATGATGCCAAAGAAAAATTTGTGAAAGATTTTACAGCAAGCTGGGCTAAAGTTATGAACCTGGACAGGTTTGATCTGAACTAAACTGGTATTTCAGAATTGCGACAACATTGTATACCAGTAATAGCGGTTTGGTGCAAACTCAAACCGCTATTGTTTTATTTGGTACCTGGATGCTTCCAGGTATAGTAAATAAAAATTCCGGCTACTGCGCTATTATTATCCTCTTGTTTGTTTTCAAGAAGTTCATGAGTTTCCTTTGTTTGGTTGTATCGCGTGGTAAAAGATTAATTTTGATATACAATAGGCAATATCAAGATGAGTACAAGAAGTTTATTTGGACTATTAGGTATTGGATTTTTCGCTTTTCTAGCTGCTGCTTCAGCTGAAGTATTAATTGAGATGCCTTTGCAGGACTTGTTTATTTCTGAAGGAATAGAACCATTAATGGCATACTCTTTAATTCATCTTTTCAAAGGTCTCACCTTCATTTGGTTAACCTGGTATTTAATGACAAGTGTGGGGAAAAAATGGAAAGCAGGCTCTAAACTACGATCTGTTCTAATCCAGATTATTGCACTTGCAATAATCTTAAACATCTTACAAGCCCTGTATATACTTGTGCGGGAGGGCTTCTTACCTCATGTCTATTTACAGAAATCTGATATTTATTGGAGTGAATTATCCAACCATTATTTGATTCGGACATTCGTGATTGAAGTTCCAACTGTAATTATAAAATACTTAATAGTAGCTATTTTGATTTTAAATAAAACCAAATCATTACCAAACGATGAATGAGCTGCTTCAATTAAAGCTCTGGAAAATTATGATCCTGGGTGTTTTTGTACTGGCGTTACCCACAGTATCCTCTGCGCAAGAGCCATCAACTAAATTCTATCAGTCGCTCTCCAATGCTCTGGATACGGTATTGGACAAAGGGATAGCAAAGGGATATCCCGGAATATCCATATTGGTTTACAACAAAGGCTGGTCCATCACAAAAACAAAAGGATACGCCTCTCTTGAAACCCAAACCCTTTTAAAGTCTGATGATGTCTTTAGGATCGCCAGCATCACCAAATGGTTTACGGCCGTTTTAATACACGAGTTGATCGATGAGGGAAAAATTACGCTCAACACAAAGGTCATTGAGATTTTGCCAAGGTCGATAACAGATGGTATCCCGAATATAGAGAAGGTAACAGTCAGACACCTTTATTCACACTCAAGTGGCATTTACAGTTTTACCGACCGGTCTGATTTTGGCGATTACCAAAACCGGGATGATGAGACACACTACCGGGCCTGGACTCCGGAAGAACACCTGCAGTTTGTAAAAAGCGGAGTCCATCCGTCCAATTTTGAGCCCGGAACCGATACCTCATACAGCAACACTGGCTATGTTTTGTTGGGCTATCTTATAGAAGCCATTGAAAAAAGGCCTTACCATGAAGTCTTACGGGATAAGATAACTACCCCCCTCGGGATGGAGCATACCTATTTGGAAGGCTACGAAAAAGCCCGAAGACGTGCCGTGGATAACTATCATATACCGGATGAGAATTTTGGGAGATATATGGTAAACTCCCGATATGCCCCTGTGAAGGGGACCAGTTACCTGAACCTCAGCAGAGGCAGGGCATTGAATGCTTTTGCCTATTCCACCGGGGCTATATCCTCCAGCACAGACGACCTTCTGAAATTTGCCAAGGCTATCCTTAGTAATGACATATCCATACCTGATGATTGGAGAGACAGTATGTCCAACGGAAGAACAATAGGCCATGCCGGTGGAGATTGGGGTGTAAGTGCCGATCTCATTATTTCCAAAAAATTAGAAACCATAGCTATTACATTGTCCAATTCCAGGTTCCTGGATTATCAGGCCTTCCATATGAGCGATGCGGCTGTAGAAATAATCCGACAAATGACGAAGTAGAAAATGACAAAAAGTGAAGGATCAGCATAACAGCGGGGAGCAAAAGCAGGTGAGACAACTTAACAAACAATAGTTATTATGATCAAAACCATACAACTATTTTCAATCCTGATAGTGCTTTACAGTTGTGGTCACTCTAACTCAACCCCTAAAGAAAATAATTCAAACAAAGAAGAAGTCTTAAACGCTGATTTAATCCAAACTTTTACAGTACCCCAATTAGGCTGTTACTATGAGTTGGATGATAAATATTCCAACTCTGATGATACCGGTGAGATCAGCAAGTGGTGGGATGAGAAATTAGAATTCATCAAAGCCTCGGGAATCCAAAATGATGTTTTTTCAAACTCAGGAGGCCCTAATGGTTCCGTATGGAACTCTTATACAGACCTTTATTTTGTAACCCTGTTTCAAACCAGATCTGATTCTGGTAATCCTTTAGATACCATACTTGTTAAAATCAATGATTCGACCGTTGTAATTGACAACATGAGGAAGCTGTTTTTTGGCAAAAATAACGCCTTGATCGGTTTTAGCATTGAAAAAGAACTGTGGTTCAATAACTTAAGAGCTATTGAGAAAAAGGATTACATCCCCTTATACGGAAAAGAACGGCTCGAAAGAGCAAGGAAGGGTGAAGCTGTTTTTATAGCTGATTTAGATACCGGAGAGGTATTTAAAATTACTGTAGAAATTACCTTAAAAAATCATGAAGTTGTAGAGCTGTCAAAATATTTTCACATAACCTTTGCGGACTGCTAGTCTTTAGGCAACCGCAAGCTGTTCTATTACCTGATGTCTAACCTGGTCGAAAGAAACTGCCCATAACAGTAAACAATAGTATATTTATAAGAATGAAAGCTAAGATCCTCAATGTTTGCTTAATACTGACATCGCTTATCGGGTATTTGGAATGGGGAAATAACAATTCCATGTTCCTGCTGGAAGGAGAAATTGAGGTTATAAGCAAGCTGTTTAACGATCCGACTTCCGTTATGCATCCTTTTACACTACTCCCGCTAACCGGGCAAATTTTATTGCTCATCACCCTCTTTCAGAAGTCTCCAGGCAAATGGCTTACTTTCATCGGATTAGGCGGAATAAGTGTTTTGCTGTTATTTATGTTGTATATAAGCATAATCAGCCTCAATTACAAGATTGCTCTGTCTACCCTACCCTTTTTATTTACCGGTTTTCTGGTTATAAGGCATCGTAGAAAGTGAGGTCTAGGCCAATAAAGCAGGTATAATTAGACCACCTATTTGATTAGATAGAATATATCTACCATTACGGGCAAAACGAAACAAACACCTGCCTTCAATAAGCAAGCGAAGTCAAGAAGGTATCATCATCGCGGACTTGATCTGCGATCTCAATTTTGAGATACTGGGTCTCCGTTCCACTTCGCCAGGTATGAACGAACTTTTATCTTTCTGGTCACCGGCACGATCGTAATATTAGCAAACATCACAGCCGTAGACGTTTCTACCGGTAGGTAGAGGCGCAACCAAAAAGTAAGATATCTCAGGTTTTAGACTTAGAACCTACAAAATGATCTTCCTTATCCCGGAACAGCACGTTGAAAGTAGTCAGGCTGCCATAAATGCGGGTGATGTATTGCTGAAGGTCTACTTTGGTAGCATCATCCAGGGGGCTGGCATTTATTTTTTGTTCCATGACGCGGATGCGATCTCTCACCATTACAATTTTGTAAAAGAACTGGTCGATGGGTATTTCTTTACTGGCCAGGCCTTCCTTACCAGGGTTTAAAACCAGGGTCCCTCCTTTCCATCGATCCCCTATTTTAGTGATAGCCGGGCCTATATCATTCCATTTTTGCAAGATCTTTTTTAAAGTGGTTTCCACCTCATAAAAGCTCACCAAATCCAGTTCATAATCCAAAGCCTCAATTACTTCAAACTCATCGTCCAATGGAATGGTCTCCACTCCCTTTTCAATAAAGCTAACGTAATAATGAATATTGGTAACATTGGTAACCACACCTTTTCCAAACTTAGAGTGATCTATTCTCGATCCCGGAGCTAGTAATTTCATAAGTCAAATTTTATAGTCTCAAAACTAATTATAGCAAGCTTATAAAGTCAAATTGAAATGATTTACTGAGGAATTATATTAAAGCTACCTGTAAATATAACCTTGCTGCCAAGCGAAACGAAGTTCAGCAAATTAATTTTAGGTACTTTCAAAGTCTGCATCCATCTACCTAACAACTGCACTTGTTATATGCCAAAATCACTTAGCACTAGAAATGAAAGAAAAATTTAACTACAACCAAAGAATGGATATCAAATACGAGCACCACGAGATCATTGATGTTCCAAAAATTATCGAAGAATGTAAGGATGAATGGTTCAATCAAACCTTGACAAAGGTAAACGACAGCGTAGTGCGAATAGGAATTGTGGAGGGAGATTACCACTGGCACAAACACGAAAATGAAGACGAATTCTTTTTTGTGCTAAGCGGGAAACTCTTTATCGACCTCGAAGATAAAACCATTGAATTGAACGCATATGAAGGTATAACTGTTTCAAAGGGAGTAATGCACCGGCCCAGAGCTCCTAAAAAAACCGTAATGCTAATGGTAGAAACGGATACCATTGATCCTGTAGGAAGCAATTAAACTAAGTAAAACTCTGCGACTCGATCCCCTTGTTAAAGATGCCGGGCCTGAATTTTAAAAACTCGCCACTAAAAGTATAGTACTGTATCTTTTATACACCCCAAAATTAATTAACAACCACTTAACTAATCAATAATAACTGTTAACTAACAACTCACTTCCTACATAAATACAACATCTCCCCTGCTGGCAAACGGTAGCGGTTAAAGAGTTCAGGAGAAAGCTTTTTACTATAGTCTATCTCTTCCACTTTAAAACCACCCTGGCGAAGCCTCTCCGGGTAGTCGCGGCCGTGCAGGCGCACGTGGTCGTATTGGCCGAACCTGCGCTTGCGTTCTTCCGGGTCTTCCAAGGTGGGATCTTCGTCTGTTTTTTCTTTAGTAGGGTCAAGTGGTACCTGCATAATGGCCCAGCCGCCTGGTTTCAGCACCCGGCATAGTTCACCCATGCACTGGATATCATTGGTTACATGTTCCAATACATGATTACAAAGGATGACATCAAAAGTGTTGTCAGGGTACTGGATATTGTGAATATCCATTTTCACATCCGCTATGGGCGAATCCAGGTCAGCTGTGAGGTAATCCAGGTTTTTCATTTTGCGGAAACGGCCGTAAAAGCACTGTTCCGGGGCTACGTGCAACACCTTTTGCTGGGCGGTAAAAAAATCGGTTTCTTCTTTGATGTACAGCCAAAGTAGGCGGTGCCTTTCAAGCGACATACTGCCCGGAGCCAGGGCGTTTTCCCGCTGGCGGCCTTCATAGCCATAAGGCAACAATTTGCGGTAAGTGCTTCCGTCAATGGGGTCTTCGTACCGGTTACCCGAATAATAAGAAGCCAATAAGGGCCTCACCCAATAACTGATGCGGATCAGCCAGGGCCGGGGAATGAAGTTTAAAGCAAAACGAAAAACAGATTTAATCATTGATGGCAATCCCTAATGCTTCATGAATGAAGTCAAAGGTAGAGAGTATTTCCGGTTTACCATCCACGATAGCTACATCGTGCTCGAAATGGGCAGCCGGTTTGCCATCTGCCGTATTGATGGTCCAGCCGTCTTTAAGCTGTACCACACGATGAGTGCCCAGGGTTATCATAGGCTCTATAGCTAATACCAAACCTTCTTTGAGTTTTTTACCGGTTCCCTGGCGGCCGTAATTAGGTACCTGGGGATCTTCGTGCAGCTTTTTACCTATGCCGTGCCCTACCAGATCGCGTACCACCCCAAAACCGTGACTTTCCGCATGCTGCTGGATAGCATAGCTCACATCACCCAGCCTGTTACCGGCTCGCATTTGTTCTATGCCTTTATAAAGACACTCTTCTGTTACCCGTAGTAATCTTTTGACTTCTGGCTCCACTTCTCCCACTTCAAAAGTATAAGCGTGGTCACCGTAATAACCATTAAGGATGGAGCCACAGTCAATACTCACCACATCGCCATTTTGGAACGGGCGTTTGCCCGGCAGGCCGTGTACCACGGTTTCATTAACCGAAATAAGTAAGGTACTGGGGCAATTATACAGGCCTTTAAAACCGGGAACGGCTCCCTGGTCGCGTATAAACTCTTCCGCTTTTTTGTCGAGTTCAAGAGGAATAGCACCTTCTTTTACTTCCGCAGCCAGCATACCCAGAGTACGGCTCACCACCAGGGCGGCTTCCCGCATCAATTCAATTTCTTCTTTGCTTTTATAAACTATCATTAAAACTTGAAAAAACCTTTTTTCTTTTTAGTCTTCTTACTGAACTCTTCGTTGACCATTTTTCCGCTGACCATCTGGTATACTTCGCCCCAGCCAGGAAAGCCGCCTGCATTGCGATCATCGATGAAAATATCGGCATTTATCTTACGGCTCATACTATCCAGACTAAAATCTTCTTCGGGATAACTGCTATTAACCGCATAAAACTCTATTCCCCTTTCACGGCAATATTCTACTGCTTCCTTCAGGCGTTTGCCGTAGCGATAAGTCCATAAAATTAGGCGGTGCCCGTCATTCTGAAGCCGTTTCAGGGTTTCAAAGGCAAATAAAATCGGTTTACCGATCGAGGGATACTTATCTTCCACTATGGTTCCGTCAAAATCAACGGCAATAATCTTAGAATCTTGTGAAATCATAACAACAGCGATTTACCGGTCATACCTGTGGGTTTTTCCAACTCCATTATATCGAGTATAGTGGGCGCAATATCACCGAGTACTCCTTTATTTAATTTAATATTTTTTCGATCACCTCCTACCAAAAAACAAGGAATAGGTTGGGTAGTATGGGCGGTATGAGGAGTACCGTCTTCATTGAGCATACAATCGGCATTGCCGTGGTCGGCCAAAATAATAAACGTATAACCACTGGCCAGACCTGCCTCTACTACATCACGGGTGCATAGGTCAACGGTTTCGCAAGCTTTAATCGCAGCTTCCATTACTCCTGTATGTCCTACCATATCGGGATTGGCAAAATTGAGGCAAACAAAATCAGCTTCGCCTTTTTTAAGCTCTTCTACAATGGCATCTCTCACTTCAAAGGCACTCATTTCGGGTTGCAGGTCGTAAGTGGCTACTTTGGGTGAAGGTATCAAAATACGTTGCTCTCCTTCAAAAGCCTCTTCGCGGCCGCCAGAAAAGAAAAAGGTTACATGGGGATACTTTTCCGTTTCGGCAATACGTATCTGGGTTTTTCCGGCTTTGGCCAGAACCTCGCCCAAGGTATCGTTGAGATTGTCCTTTTCGTAGATCACTTTCACACCTCTAAAGCTGTCATCGTAACGGGTCATGGTTACATAATGCAGTTTTAGTTTGTGCATATTCTGTTCGTGGTAATCCTCTTGGGTTAAAGCCATGGTGATCTGACGTCCGCGATCTGTTCTGAAGTTAAAACAGATTACCACATCTCCTTCTTTAATAGTAGTAATGGGTTTACCGCCTTCGGTGATCAGCTTAGGTTTAATAAATTCATCCGTAATTCCTTCGGCATAAGAAGAGTTGATAGCCACCTCAGCCGAGCTGAAAGGCTCTCCCTGTCCATTTACCAAAAGGTCATAAGCCAGTTTGATGCGTTCCCAGCGTTTGTCCCTGTCCATAGCATAATAACGCCCTATAACGGAAGCGATCTTTCCAGTAGTTTGGTCGAGGTGCTGCTGTAGTTCCTTTATATAAGACAAGCCTCCTTTGGGATCAGTATCGCGCCCATCTGTAAAGGCGTGGATAAATACCTGCTTCAACTCCTGCTGATGAGCTGCTGTAATTAACCCTTTGAGATGTTTAATATGAGAGTGTACTCCCCCATCAGACAACAAACCGATGAAGTGAACACCTTTATGCTGTTCCCTGGCGTATTGAAAGGCTTGCTGCAATACGGATTCTTTAGCCAGTTCCCCCTTGTCTACCGCCAGGTTGATCTTTACAAGATCCTGGTATACTACCCTACCGGCACCCAAATTCATATGCCCTACTTCACTATTACCCATTTGTCCTTCAGGCAGCCCTACAGCCATTCCGCTGGCCTGCAGTTGAGTGTTGGGGTAAAGCCGGTAAAGTGAATCTACAAAAGGAGTTTCTGCTTTACTTATGGCTGAAACCTCTGGGTTTTTGGCTATACCCCAACCATCCAGTATAATAAGTGCAGCTTTTTTCGACATTCCCCCAGTCTTATTCTGACTTTATATATGAAATAGTTGTAAATTTTTCTACAAAGAAGCTGCAAAGATACCTAAACTAAATCAGGATAGCGCTATCATTTCTTCTACGGCACTTTTGATGTTTTTACGTATATCCGTGATGCTAGCCTCCATCATATAACAAGGAGCGGTTACAATTTTGTTTTCTCTGTCAATGGAAATTTCCCTTACCGTTTTCATTTCAGCTATTGCTCCTATACTATTCATCCCCTGACTGATGGACTCAATTTCGTAGGGTGAGGCTTCTGCCGTAGATCCAACGGTTAGTGTTGCGTGGTAGTTACTCCCTTCCAAAGCTTTAGCGATGGTAGTAGGGCTCATACACAGTCCGGCAATGGGTTTCCCGGCTTTTATCAAATCCAGTAACAATTGTTTTACGTCCTGATGGATCTCTCCGGCAGGGCCTTCAAAAGCCCACTTGGTAATGTTCTTGGCTGTTCCAAACCCTCCGGGCATTACCAAGGCATCAATATCAGAAACGGAAACCTCTTTAAGGTCTTTTATTTCTCCCCTGGCAATACGGGCCGACTCTACCAACACATTGCGGCTTTCCAGCATTTCTTCTCCATTGAGGTGATTTATAACGTGGTGTTGGGTTACGTTGGGTGCCAAACAAAGGTATTGATATCCGGCTTCTTCTATGGCCAGAAGCGTTAAAACGGCTTCGTGAATTTCAGTGCCGTCATAAACACCGTTTCCGTGAAGTAATACACCTATTTTCATTTTCCTGTTTTTTTTTCGTTAGGGATTTTATTTTCTTCTTTTATTTCACTGTAAAAAATAACTGATATCACCCGGTGGCTGTTCATAGGCTTCTTTACCCTGTTCAAATATTCGCGCGTTAAGAGGGCCTTTTAAGATCATCTTGTCCCCGTAAACATGCAGCCAACTACCTTCCCTTAAACCAATTACAGGTTGGGAGTTGTAATGGTGAAACTCTTTTATACGGGTTTCTCTCGTTTCTCCCTGGTGTTTGGAATTGGGATTGGGATCGAGATAATGGGGGTTGATATTAAAAGGCACCAGTTGAAGAGCGTTAAAAGAAGGAGGATACACTATAGGCATATCGTTGGTGGTGCCAACCGTAAGCCCGGTGATATTGCTGCCGGCACTGCTACCCATATAAGGAATACCTCCTTTTACTACTTTTCTGATCGGCTCCATCAGTTTATTCTCGTACAGGGTTTTGAGCAATACAAAAGTGTTGCCTCCCCCGGTAAATATCCCTTTTGCTTCTTCAATAGCCTTTACGGGATCATCAAACTCATGAATACCTTTTACCGTCTTTCCTATTTCTGCAAAGGCCTTGCGGGGGTATTCGGTGTATTCATCATGGCTTATACCCGATGGGCGAGCGTAAGGAATAAAGAGTATTTCTTCAGTTGAATGAAATAATTGTTCTACCTCGTTCAAGAGGTATCCCATATAGCTGCTTTTATGGGTTTTGGAAGTGCTTACAATAAGTAGGTTCAAAATCTTTGATTTAATTAAAGTTTAACAATGCTGTCCAGATGCTCATCACCCCGCCCTTATCAAACCGGGTCCAGATAGGGCGAACCATTCCGTTATAGGCATCTATATGGTTATAATCGCCAAAAAAAACAAACGGGACAGGTGTAAAAGGACTTTCGCTTATTTTTTCGTTAACCCATATCTGTCCACCATCTTTACTGTAGGCCAGATATACATCGGTTTGTAAATCGTCATAATTTCTGCGATCGTAAAACACACAGTACAAATATCCGGTAACCGGATCGCAGGCCAACCAACTGAAAAACTGATCGGCTTTGGTATTATCGTCATTGATAAGGACCGCCTCAGTCCAGGTATTTCCCTCGTCCAGGCTCTTGGAAAACCATACGTCATAATGCCCGTTGCGGTCGTCTACCCAATTGACGTAAATACTACCCCTAAAAGGCCCCTTGCTCACATCACAAACTGTTACCGGCATGCCATTGGCGCGCATTAAACCGGGAATATTTATATCCCAGCCCCCGGGTTGTTCTGCTATCACAACATCTTTTTCAAGCCAGGTTTTTCCCCCGTCCTCAGATCGGTCAAAATAAATTTTTTCATCATAACCCCAGGCCACATAAACATCGCCTTTTGCCGATACGGCAGGCACAGCCCCTTCGGTAGTCTGGTCCCCGTCAAGGCAATCCCCAGAAAACTGATTGATCGCTTTGGCCGGGCTCCAGCTAATACCATTATCGGAGCTTTTGGAGTAAAGAATATTGGATCGATCAGTAGAATCCTTACTGCCGTAAAGGTCAAACTGTGTCCAGGTAACGTGAAGTTCATTAGTATTTTTATCAACTATTACCCATTGTTTATCCTGATCTTTAGGATGATGGTATCCCATGTAACTGCCATCATTCCAGGTCTTTCCCCCATCATTGCTCTTCTGGCAAACAATGCGATCCAGAATTTCCTGGCTGGCCCAGTTTTCCCCCGTAGGATCAGAGAGGTGCAAATAAAAGATATCGCCCCTGTAATCGGAAGTCAATACCGGATCGCCCCAAACTCCCATAGACGATTTAAGGGTATCGCCTGTCCAGGTTTTACCGCTGTCGTTAGAGTAGAATACCCGGTTTAAAATGGCACCGGCTACCACATTGGAAGGATCAGCCCGGTTAATAGCGATAGAAGGTTCACACAAACCTCTTTGCAAGGCAAATGATTCCCCGATCTTTACGTTTTGTGCCCACCCCATGAAGGAAATGAGTACAAATAAAAGAGCCGTATTCATGTTTTTCATAATGCTAATTTAAGCCAGTGGAACGGTTAGGTCAAAAAAGTCGTCCGTCTTCTTTTTTTGAATTTAATAATGTGATTTAGCGTTTGATGAAATATTTTTTTGATAGGTTTGATATGTAACACCATACCATCTCAACCGGCATCTCAATGAATACTTTTAATAACTATTGGCGATTAGGCTACGAATTTATGCTCAGTAGAGACGCCCTCATTCATATTATTTTTATTATAGTGCTCATAGCTGTCTTTATGCCCAGAAACTGGTTGAAAATATTGGCAAGCTTGTTTTTCTTTACCTTTGGTTTCTCCATTACCCTTACTCTGGGTGCTCTCAATATTATAGAGTTTAACAAAGACCTGCTTCCTTTTCTGCTGCCTCTCAGTGTAGTTTTACTCGCTGTTTACAACCTTACTAAAGTAGGGCAAAATCAAAATTCTAAACTGCGTTACTGGTTGGCCGGGCTACTGGGACTTATGCATGGCTTTGGTTTTTTTACCGAATATTTCAGCCGGCTTACCCTGGGCGATGTGAATTACCTCAATGCCCTTTTTCCTTTTAACCTGGGTCTTATATTGGGAGAATTAGCTATAATGGGTGTTATGCTTTTGCTGATGATAATCTTTCTTCTAATTCTCAACAAAAAAATCAGGGACTGGAACCTGTTTGTATCAGGTTGCGGAATGGGAATAGCCCTGGTTAATTGTATTATTTACTGGCCCTGGTAGATCACTGCTAATTGCGGTTAAAAGTGATCTTTGTACCCTTACCAATACCATAGGTATCACTAAAACCACCTCTAACTTCCAGCACCATAGAGGCCGGACCTTCGGAAGGCAGGCTTTTTTCGCTCAATGGTTCAGCATTCTTCTGTATACTCACAACCTCTCCCTTACTATTGACATAAATAATATCTAATGATACGTAAGTATTCTTCATCCAGAAGGATTGCCTGCGCTCCTCACCCATCAAAAAAAGCATACCCATATTATCATTCATCGTTTTCCGGTACATCATGCCGTACTGGATCTTTTCAGGAGAATCGGCAAACTCAATATCTATACTTTTTATAGTATCTGCTGAATTGGTATCGATAAAAAACAACTCTCCTTCTTTTTTGAATTTGGGCTCGTATGCCTTCTTGGCAGCAGGGGAAGAACCTGAAGCTGGTTTCTCACTCCTCCTGTTTTCTGTAGGGAAAACGGTAAAAACTATCCACAAAACAAGAACAGCCAATAAAATTATGGCAATAATTCTCCTGCTGTTACTTTTTTGCTTACTCATCAGTGCTTTTTTTAGAACGTAAAACAAAAATCAAGCCTGCCAGCACCAGGGGTATACTGAGGTTTTGTCCTATATTAAGTACATTGCCTTCTTCAGAGGCTACCTGGTTTTCTTTGAGATATTCTATAAAAAACCGAAAGCCGAATATCAGTATCAAAAACATTCCGAATATAAAGCCTTGCCGGGCTGCAATTGAAGGCTGCCGGAATAACTGCAACAGTACAAGAAAAATTAAAAAATAGCCGAGGGCTTCGTAAATTTGGGTGGGATAACGGGGTACTCCCAGCACCTTAACACTGGCTGTGTGTGTTTTATCATTGTTCCATTGCAGGTTTTCGTCTTCCTGAAAGATAATATTCAGGTCTTCTTTGTCAAACCTGTTTACATAGGGCTTGATATTATCTTCAAACAGCACCCTGGCTGTATTTTCATTGTTGATGGCATCAGAAAACTGAAACTCCATCCTGTAAACGGGGTATATAATGCTGTCGGTTATCACTTCTTCGTTGAGCAATTCGTAATCTATTCCCGCTACACTTCTGTCAAAAGCACTGATTATGCGCTGGCGCGGAGGATCGGTAAAAACAGTTTGAAAGGTAGAGTTTTCTATAGAGCCATAGATCTCACTGTTAAACCAGTTCCCCAACCTGATAAGCGCTCCGGCCAGGGCTATGGTAATGACTAAACGGTCCAGCATCCATAAAACCGGTTTCTTTAACGATTTTCTGCAATAAATGATAATAGCAATAATAATGGCGATAGCTGCACCGTGGCTGGCCAACCCTCCTTCCCATATTTTTAGTATCTCTCCCGGGTGTTGACTGTAATAATCCCACTGGTAAAAAAAGACATGGCCTAAACGCGCTCCGATAATGGTGGAAATGACCACGTAAGTCAATAAAGTATCCAGCTTTTCCTGCGGTACCCCCTCTTTTTTAAAGATCCGCTTCATGATCATATAGCCGAAAACAAAACCAAGCGCAAACAGAAGACTGTAATACCTCAGGGTGAAGAAGCCCAGATCAATACCGCGGCTCATATCCCAGGTTATCGTAAGTAAAGAAGTCATACTAGCCTATTTAGCAGGTGAAAATAAGCAGACTTTATTTAATTCTGTTTAAGCCTGCCTTAGCTTTTTGGTGAATTCCTTCGTAAAAAGGGTAGTCTTTATACTTGAGTGTTTTTTTGTAATACTCTTCTGCGTTTTCCAATTGGCCTGTTTGTTCATATATGTAGGCTGCCTGCAAAGCACTGTTACCCAAAGCGTAGCTGGTTTCTACCTCTTTAAACGTCAAGGCTTTTTTTAGCTCAGCCAAAGCATTATCCCACTGCTTCAGCTCCTGGTAAGCCCTGCCTTTTCTGTAATAGTATTCTACCTTTTCATGGTTGGCAGGGCAGCACTCTTTGAGAGGGTTACTGTTTAGCCATGACAGGGTTTGCTTAAACTCACCTGCATCAAATTTTAAACGGGCTTTCACTAAAACCCGGTTAAAGCCTCTTTTGGCTTCTGCCAGAGCCTGACGATCAGCTCCTACAAAGGTGATACCTTCTTTAAATATTTTATCTGTGTTTTCTTCTAACTTGCTTTGATTACCTTTTATTAAATGATACCAACTCAAATATCTATAGGTAGACTTTAAATAGTTTTGGGATTGTGTATTCTTCAAGTAACTCTCAAAATTTTTACGGGCAAACTCTAAATCTCTGGTAATGGCTATTTTACCTGTTAAATAGTCTAAATAAAAGAATGGTAAGTACTCCTTTCCCTTTGGCCTGTTCTTGAGTAGTTCTATTGCTTTATCAATTTCTCCTTGAGCGAGATAGATACGGCTCTGCAGGTAAATATGAAAACCACTACTGGCTACATCCAACCCTAAACTCTGCGGGCTTACATTGCTACCTGGTTTTAATTCAGAAAAAACATAAGAATAGATAAAGCCAAAGTAATCTTTATAGAATGCCATATCCTCATTAGAAATAGTTTGCCGGTAGCCTTTTTTTACCATTTCCATACCTTCCTCTACATCTCCGTGAAAGCCCAATAGCGATGCCAAACTGCGGTAGTCATCCGGCAGGCTTCCGATTGCAGCATAAAATACCCCTAAAGGGACATAGGTAGGAAAAAAGGAAGGGTGATCCTCGTAATTGTCTTCCAAATAGTTATAGGCTTTATAGAACTGAAAAGCTGCCCTGAAGTTATTTTGAAACTTGGCGTTTAATATGGCTAAAGCCAAATGTAACTCCCCTAACATCAATTTGCGATAGGGTTCTTCATGGGGCAGATCTTTTATCTTTTCGATAAATTCTTCTATGTGGAGGAGCTTTTCGTCAAAATCGGTTTCGCTTTCATTGACAAAAAGCTCTATACAGGTAGCTGCCCCTTCAAGATAGTCTACTGTAATATTAGCGGGGTTCATCTTTCGCTCCTCTGCCAGCCTTTGTTTTAATTCATCAAACTGCAACTTCACAATATTTTGCTGGGCAGCTTTCATGTTGGCATTAAAGGTCACGTGCTGTGCATTTACAAACACGGGAAATACCACGGCCAGGTATAGAAGGATCTTTTTTACCATAAAAAAAGGGATCATTGGGATCCCTTTCAATTTTCTGAATAGCTATTCTTTATTATTTTGACAAGCTCGTGAAGAGTTTTTGCATCTTTTCTTCTTCTTCACGGGCCAGTTCGGGGTCTACTAAAATCCTTCCCGAGTGCTCATCGGTAATGATCTTTTTACGGGAGGCAATTTCCAACTGACGCTGAGGAGGAATAGTAAAAAAAGAACCTCCTGAAGCTCCCCGTTCAATCGGTACCACAGCCAGTCCGTTTTTAGCACCGCCCCTTATTCTTTTATAGGCTGTTATCAGGCGTTCCTCTACCATTTTGGAGTACTCATCTGATTTTTTTATCAGCTCGTCTTCCTCTTTCTGGGTTTCTTTAAGGATGTTATCCAATTCTGATTTTTTAAATTCGAGGTGGGATTTGCGCTCATCCAGTTTAGCCTGAGAAGCAGAGATGACTTCTTTCTTACTTTCTATTTTAGCTTTGAATTCTTTGATACGTTTCTCGGCTAATTCCATTTCCAGTTGCTGGTATTCTATTTCCTTGGAAAGGGCATCAAATTCGCGGTTGTTGCGAACATTCTTCTGCTGGCTTTCGTATTTCTTAACCTTTTCCTGGGCTTCTTTTATGGTGTTTTTCTTGCCTTTTATTTCGGCATCCAACTCAGCTATCTCATCGTTGAATCTGGATATACGGGTCTCGAGTCCGGCAATTTCATCTTCCAAATCTTCCACTTCTAATGGCAGCTCGCCACGTACATTTCTGATTTTGTCGATGCGGGAATCAATAAGTTGAAGATCGTAAAGAGCGCGTAGCTTTTCTTCAACGGTAACTTCTTTAGCCATATAGCTTATAAGTAATTAATCGGGTTTGTGTTTGTCTCCGTCAAAAGAACTGCAAAAGTATCAAATTTTTCCTTTAGTAGGGAAGCAATAAGCTCAATCGTGAATTGTTCATTTTCATAATGACCTATATCAATTATAACCAACTGGTCTTCAGCATCGAAAAACTGGTGATATTTGAAGTCGGAGGTCAAAAAAATATCAGCTCCGGCTTTTTTGGCATCTGAAAGGAGGAAACTTCCGGAACCTCCGCACCAGGCAATCTTTTTAACGGTTGGTTTAACGGAACGGGTATAGCGTACCATTCCTCCAAAGGTGTTTTTAATACGTTCTAAAAATATCTGTACCGGAACTTCCTGATCTAATTCTCCTATCATGCCTGCCCCGATGCGAGGGTGAGCATTTTCCAGGCGATAAAGGTCGTAAGCTACCTCCTCGTAGGGATGGGCCTGAAGCATAGCTTTAACTACTTTGGACTTGGCATAGACCGGCAATATTACCTCTATCCGAATTTCTTCTTCGTAATGCCTTTCACCTGTTTCCCCTACATGTGGGTTGGTATTTTCTCCCCCTCTAAAACTCCCTGTTCCGGTTAGTTGAAAGCTACATTCATCATAATTCCCAATGTGTCCGGCACCGGCTGTAAAAAGAGCCTGCATCACATCTTCTTTATGATTGAGGGGCACAAAAACCACCAGCTTCAGCAGTTCCCCTTCTTTAAGAGCCAGTATACGGGGCTGGGTAATACCCAGCTTTTGAGCTATTTTATGATTTACTCCTTTTTGAATATTATCCAGGTTGGTATGTATAGCATAAAGGGCTATGTTGTTTTGAATGGCTTTGATCACCGTACGTTCCACGTAGTTTTTGCCCGTAAGGCTTTTTAAGCCACTAAATATAACGGGATGGTGGGCAATAACTAACTCGCAGTTTTTTTGAATAGCTTCTTCTATTACGGCTTCGGTAACATCCAGGCTTATCAAGACTTTGTTAACCGGAGCAGCAGCATTGCCTACCAGAAGGCCGGAATTGTCGTAGCTCTCCTGCAGGGCAAGCGGAGCTATACTTTCCAGATAAGAAATGATCTCTTGTATTTTCATGGAATAAACTTAGTAAAACAAAAAATCCCATGCTTTCAGCATGGGATCTTCTTTATATCAACAGAGCAATTCTTACTTCTTCTCTTCGTCTTCCATTTGCTCTTTCAACTTGCTCAATGCATCAATATCACCTAAGGTAGAGCGCTCCACACTGGTCTGTATCTTTTTAACAGCCTGCTTGGTTTTCTTACGCTCGGTGGCATCCTTGGCAGCAGCAGCTGCTTTGTGGATATCGGTATGAGAAGCTACCACCCTGCGAGCTTCCTTATTGAATTCAATGATCTTAAAGTCAGCTACTTCCTCATTCTTAAGGTTGGAACCGTCTTCTTTAACCATATGACGTGAAGGAACGAACGCTTCTATGCCGAGGTTTTCAAAGAGCACATTGGCACCTTTGTCTACCAGCTCTACTATTTTACCCTGCATAATACTACCTTCTTCCAATAAAGTTTCGTAAGTATCATAAGGGTTCTCTTCTACCTGCTTGTGACCCAGGCTCAACCTGCGATTTTCTACATCGATATCGAGTACAACTACTTCCAGTACCGAACCTACAGAAGTAAATTCGCTAGGATGTTTGATCTTCTTGGTCCAGCTAAGGTCAGAAATGTGGATCAAACCGTCAATTCCCTCTTCCAGTTCTACAAAAACACCAAAGTTGGTAAAGTTGCGGACAGTACCCTTATGCTTGGATCCGATAGGATATTTGGTAGTGATATCTGTCCAGGGATCAGGAGTTAGTTGTTTGATACCCAAAGACATTTTGCGTTCTTCTCGGTCAAGGGTTAGAACTACAGCCTCTACCTCATCTCCCACACTCATGAAATCCTGTGCACTTCTCAGGTGGGTGCTCCAGCTCATTTCACTAACGTGGATCAGACCTTCTACACCAGGGATTACTTCTACAAAGGCTCCGTAATCGGCCAATACCACTACTTTACCTTTTACTTTGTCATTTACACTCAGATCTTTATCCAGATTATCCCAGGGATGAGCTTCCAGCTGCTTCATACCCAATTGGATACGGGTTTTGTCTTCGTCAAAATCGAGGATCACCACATTGATCTTCTGATCGAGATCCACCACCTCGGAAGGATGATTGATACGGCTCCAGCTCAGGTCGGTAATGTGGATCAGGCCATCAACGCCACCCAGATCGATAAATACCCCGTAAGAGGTGATGTTTTTCACTACACCTTCCAGAACCTGGCCTTTTTCGAGCTTACCAATAATTTCTTTCTTCTGCTCTTCAAGGTCGGCTTCAATAAGAGCCTTATGGGAAACCACTACGTTTTTAAACTCGTGGTTGATCTTAACAATTTTGAATTCCATGGTCTTATCAACGTAAGCATCGTAATCACGGATAGGCTTAACGTCAATTTGAGAACCGGGAAGGAATGCTTCAATACCAAATACGTCTACGATCATACCTCCCTTGGTACGGCATTTTACATAACCGTTCACTACTTCCTCCTTGTCGTGGGCTTCGTTTACGCGATCCCAGGCTTTGATAGAGCGGGCTTTGCGGTGCGAAAGCACTAACTGACCATCTTTATCTTCCTGCTTATCAACCAGTACTTCTACTCTATCTCCTACTTTAAGGTCGGGATTGTAACGGAATTCATTAAGGGATACTACCCCTTCTGATTTATATCCTATGTCAATAATGGCATCACGATCGGTGATATTGATCACTTCTCCATCTGTCACCGTGTGTTCGTCTACTGAGGTAAGAGTGTCTTCATACAGCTTCGTCAGTTCGTCTCTCTCCTTTTTGGAAACGGTCTTCAAGCCGTATTCAAATTCCTCCCAGTCAAATTCGGCTTCTTCTTCAACTTCAGCCACTACCTCTTCAGGGGTTGCTTCCGTTTCTTCATCTACCTGAACTTCAGTTGGGGTGGTCTTTTCTTCAGCGGCCGGTACTTCTTCTTCCTTTACAGGTTCAGAACTTTCTTTGGCTTCTGAAGTTTCTTCAGCTTTGATTTCAGCAGTTTCGTTAGTTTCTGCTTTTACTTCTTCAGCAGTTTTTTCGGTGGCTGCTTCACCGGCATCTGATTTTTCAGCTTTGGTTTGAGCTTCTTGAGCAACTTCCTCTGCTTTTTCTTGGTTTGCTTCTTTAGAAGCTTTAATAGATGCAGCTTCGGTATTTTCTACGTTTTCCTCTACTGCTTTTTTGTTTTCTTCTGACATGCAGAAATAATTTGTATTCCGACAGGCTGGGTATATTATGCGGAAACCCAACGGAAGATGATTAAACTTTTGATAGTCAATTCCTTCTTTTTACCTCGTATCCGCGAAAAAAGGGCTGCAAAGGTAATATTTTTTAATGACTATCAAAAGTTTAAAATATGAAGAACAAACAGCTTTTTACTTGGATAAGCCCTTGTCTTCTAAAAATTTAGAGGTAGTGTCATAACCAGACTGGCTCAATTGCTCTTTTTGTTGCTGGGTAATTTTAAAATCTGTAGCGCTAATACCGTAATCATTAATGCGGACTGTTCTTTTCAATTCTCCGGGATTGTGCTCAAAATCAATTACCTGTGCGTTCAAAAGTGTATCAAATGTGTATTTCACGTAATGGATCAGCTGATCATATTTCAGATCGTTGGTTTGGGTTTTACCACTCAGATCATCCAAATGAAAACCCAGGGTAGTATCTGGGGGGTAGCCCAAACCGTCAAAAATGGTGATGGGATAATTGATGACCATGCCACCATCAACGTAAATATGATCATTGGGTACTTCATTCGAAAACTGCCAGGCTTTAAAAAACAAGGGAATGGACATAGATGCCCTTACCGCTTCTGCTACTATGGTATCAGGAGTCTTTTCCTTTGAAAACTCACGGGCTGTCTGAACGTTTAAATCGGTAGAGAAAACGTGTAGATCGGGACAGCCTGCATTGGCAAAATCGCTAAATGTGGCATTTTCGGAGAGCCCTTTACCTTTTATTTGCTTTTTGATCCACTTGAGAAAAGCATCACCTTCATAAAGGCCGTATTTAGTAGGAATACGCAAAGGATCCCAACCATCCTCAAACTCTTTGAAGTTCATGTTCATGATGGTTTCTTTGATCTCTTTCCCTGTGTATTTGAGGCTCACCAAGCAGGAAGTAATGGCCCCGGCTGAAGTACCTGCTACTCTTTTTACACCGGACAATACATTGTAATCATGGAGAGCTTCTAAAGCTCCGGCATAGGCTGTTCCTTTAACGCCTCCGCCTTCAAAAACTAAATTTTCTATGCTGTAAGACATGGTAATTGGTTTATTATTTATCCAAATATAATTGGTTTAACCGGCTTAAGACACAAGGGTTAATACGTAATTTTCAGAAGTAAAAAACCCCGCTTGTAGCGGGGTAGTATGTAAAGTTGGTGCTGTAATTATTTAGTGGAAAATTGTTCCTTCAATAAATGGGTAGTAGTACTGCCCGGCCTTTCGATCGGGAAGCCAAGTGCCCTATCCCAGATTAAACTGGCCAGGGTTCCAAGGGAACGGCTCACACCAAAAAGTACAGTGTAGAAATCATACTGGGTTAATCCGTAGTGCATTAACAGCTGGCCGGAATGGGCATCAACATTGGGCCAGGGGTTTTTAACCTTTCCTGTAGCCTGTAATATTTCAGGTACTACTTCGTAAACCCGGCTTACGATCTGGAATAGCTCATCGTGGGGCATGTGCTTTAACGCAAATTCACGCTGGGCGGTATAACGCGGGTCGGTTTTTCGCAACACGGCATGACCAAAACCAGGGATCACTTTCCCTTCGTTTAAGGTTTTTTTACAGTAGTTGGCAATTTGTTCTTTAGAGGGCAAGCCTCCACCTAACTCATCGCGCATAGAGAATATCCAGCGAATAACTTCCTGATTAGCCAACCCGTGTAGAGGCCCGGCCAGTCCATTCATTCCGGCAGCAAAACTCTGATAACAATCAGCCAGGGCTGAGCCTACCAAGTGAATAGTGTGAGCAGAAACATTTCCCCCTTCATGATCAGCATGAATAGTCATATAAAGACGGAGCAATTCTTTGAATTCATCGTTCTCAAAGCCCAACATATGAGCAAAATTCCCGGCCCAATCGAGTTTGGAATCCGGTTCAATATGATCCCCGTTGTGATATATTCTGCGGTAAATATAAGCTGCCAGACGAGGCAATCGGGCTATTAAGTTCATAGCATCCTCGTAAGTGGGCTCCCAATAATCTGACTTGGAAATACCGGCACGATAGGCTTTCTGGAATTCAGATTCCGTACGCAATGCCATGATACCTGTTACAAACTGGGTCATGGGATGGGTATGCATAGGAAGGGCATCTATCACCTTAAATACGTGAGGAGGTATTACTGCCCTGCGTGCAAAGTTGTTGCTAACTCTTCTTACAATATCATCATCGGGTAACTCATTGAAGAGCATGAGATAGAAAACTCCTTCGGGCAGGGGCTGCTCTCCTTCAGGGTATTTGGGAAGCTTCTCTTGCAGTTCGGGAATGGAATAACCCCGAAAACGGATACCTTCATTGGAATCCAGTTTTGAAGTTTCAGTTATAAGAGCCGGCATACCTCTCATGCCCCCGTAGAGTTGTTTAACCTTGATCTCCCCTAAAACCTCGTCCCCATGCTCAGCAATAAAATCTTTAACTTCATTTATAGCAGGTTCTATTTTGGTTCTGAAGTGATCTTTTAATCTTTCCATGTTTTGTTGCATAACTTAAGGTTAGTAGTCTATTTGTTAATATACTTAAATGTTTTTCCAGGATATTTGGCGGTTTCTCCCAACATCTCCTCTATTCGTATAAGCTGGTTATACTTGGCCATTCTGTCGCTGCGGGATGCCGAACCAGTCTTTATCTGACCGGTATTCAAAGCTACGGCTAAATCTGCAATAGTGCTATCTTCCGTTTCTCCGGATCGGTGACTCATTACGCTGGTGTAACTATTGCTGTGTGCCAGTTGAACGGTATTAATAGTTTCGGTTAAAGTGCCTATCTGATTTACTTTTACCAAAACAGAATTAGCAACTCCTTGTTCAATTCCCTTTTGTAATCTCCGGGTGTTGGTCACAAAAAGATCGTCACCAACCAGTTGTACCTTTTTCCCTATTGCAGTTGTAAGCTTGGCCCAGCCTTCCCAGTCATCTTCATCCAATCCATCTTCGATAGAAACAATGGGGTATTTATTCACCCATTCGCTCCAGTAGTTTACCATATCTTCAGAGCTCAATTTATCTCCTGTGCTCTTCTTAAAGTGGTAAACTTTCTCTTCTTTATTATAAAATTCGCTTGAAGCGGCATCCATGGCTATGAAGATATCTTCACCGGGTTTATAACCTGCTTTTTCGATAGCCGTGAGTACCGTTTCGATGGCCTCCACATTGGATTTTATATTAGGAGCGAAACCTCCTTCATCACCTACATTGGTGCTGTAGCCTTTATCTTTCAGAACTTTTTTGAGATGATGGAAAATCTCTGTTCCCATGCGCAGGCCTTCACTAAAGCTTTCTGCGCCAAAAGGCATCACCATAAACTCCTGAAAATCGATGGAATTATCAGCATGTGCCCCTCCATTCAGTATGTTCATCATAGGCACCGGGAGAGTACGGGCATTGACACCACCTACATAGTTGTATAATGACTGACCAGTGGTTTGAGCAGCTGCTTTGGCAACTGCCAGCGAAACCGCCAGCATGGCATTAGCTCCTAAATTAGCTTTATTGGAAGTACCATCCAGGTTTACCATGGTCTGATCAATACCTGCCTGGTCGGTGACATACATGCCCATTATTTCTTCAGCTATCGCTTCATTTACGTTACTCACCGCACGTAGTACTCCTTTGCCCATATAGGCACTCTCATCATTATCGCGCAACTCTACTGCCTCATGGGCGCCTGTTGAAGCACCAGACGGTACTGCTGCCCGGCCAACGGCTCCGCTGTCGGTATATACATCTACTTCAACAGTAGGGTTTCCCCTGCTGTCCAAAATCTGACGGGCAAGAATGCCATTTATTATTGCCATATCGGTTCTTGTTTTTTATGGTTTTTCATGAGTTTGATGAAATCGTCAAAAAGATAGCTGGAATCATGAGGGCCGGGAAAAGCCTCCGGATGGTATTGAACGCAGAATACCGGTTTGTTTTTTAGACGAAATCCCGCCACCGTTTTGTCATTCAGATGGATATGAGTCAATTCCACCTCTGTATTGTTCTGAATATCTTCCATGCTCACCTCAAAGCCGTGGTTTTGAGTAGTGATCTCCCCTTTTCCGGTGAGGAGATTCTTTACCGGATGATTTATCCCGCGATGACCATTATGCATTTTATAAGTAGAAAGTCCGTTAGCCAGGGCAATAAGCTGATGTCCCAGGCAAATACCAAACATAGGTAATCCTGTTTCCTGCATAGCTTTAACTTTTGCAATGGTGTTTTTCATAGCTGCCGGGTCACCGGGTCCATTGGACACAAACAAACCATCAGGTTTCCAATCCAGTATTTCCTCCAGGGAGGTATCCATGGGGAATACTTTCATATAACAATTTCTCTTGGCAAAATTTCTCAGAATATTTCGCTTCACTCCCAGATCCAGAACGGCTATTTTAAACTCGGTTAACTCGTTGCCTGCAAAATAAGCTTCTTGAGTAGCCACATAACTGGAAAGCTCCAGGCCTTCCATTGAGGGAACTTCAGCTAATTGCTTTCGCAAAGCTTCAGTATCATCTGTTTCTGTGCTTATAATAGCATTCATAGCTCCTTTATCTCTGATATGACGAACCAGTGCACGGGTATCCACATCAGAGATAAGTACTTTGTCCTGTTCTTTAAAATAATCGTAGAGCGAACCATTAGCCGAGGGACGGCTGTAGTAATGACTGAAATTCTTACACACCAGACCGGCTATTTTTATAGATTCTGATTCCACTTCATCATTTTTAACTCCATAATTTCCGATATGGGCATTAGTAGTAACCATTATCTGCCCGAAGTAACTGGGGTCGGTAAAAATTTCCTGGTAGCCGGTCATACCGGTATTAAAACACACTTCACCTGTTGCCGTGCCGTCCAAACCTGTGGAGCGACCCCAAAATAGGGTACCATCTTCAAGTATGATGACTGCTTTTTTGCTAGATTTCTGGTTCATAGTATCAGGTATCAAATTTAGGGTCAAATTTCAATTCAAAAAAAAAGGATAAGAACTTATAGCTCTTATCCTTTTTGTATGATTTTATTAACTGAAAGCAATCTTTACTCTGTCTTATCTTCCTCTTTATCATTACTTTCTTCAGCCTTAGTCTCTGTCGGCTTTTCCTCAGCAGAAGTTTCTTCGGATTTTGCTTCAGGAGCTACCTCCTCAACAGGAGCTTTTTCCGTTTTGGATTCTTCAGCTTTTGTTGTTTCGGTTTCTGCTACAGCCGTTTCCTCAGCCTTAACTTCTTCGGCTTTTGCTTCACTTGCTGCTTCTACAGCAGTAGCTTCCTCTACAGTTTGGGTTGTTTCAGCTTTTGGAGTTGACTCGGCTTTTGCGGCAGAACCTTTACCACCTCTACGGCTTCTGCGGGTAGTTTTAGCTGCCTTTTTCTTCTCATTAGTGTAAATCTCATTGAAATCTACCAGTTCGATCAGGCACATTTCGGCATTATCCCCCAGTCGATTACCAGTTTTAATGATACGGGTATAACCACCGGGTCGATCGCCTACCTTAGCCACCACTTCCCTGAAAAGCTCGCTTACAGCATACTTATTCTTAAGGTAGCTAAAAACTACCCTTCTATTATGAGTGGTATCGTTCTTTGATTTGGTAATTAAAGGCTCAACGTATTTTTTGAGTTCTTTGGCTTTGGCCACAGTAGTATTAATTCGCTTATGCTCAATAAGCGAGCAGGCCATATTAGCTAACATGGCTTTGCGGTGAGCCGCGGTTCTACCTAAATGATTTATCTTCTTTCCGTGTCTCATCGGTAATTATTCCTTGTCCAATTTGTACTTTGAGATGTCCATACCAAAATACAGACCTTTGCTTTCTACGAGTTCGTCCAGTTCGGTAAGTGATTTCTTGCCGAAATTACGGAACTTCATCAGGTCGCTTTTGGTGTAGGTAACCAGATCTCCCAGTGTTTCAACTTCTGCTGCTTTGAGGCAATTTAAAGCGCGTACTGAAAGATCAAGATCAACTAATTTGGTTTTGAGCAACTGACGCATGTGGAGAATTTCCTCATCGTAATTATCAGTTTCCGTAGTCTTATTGTCTTCCAGCGCTATTTTTTCATCGCTTACCAGCATAAAGTGGTGGATGAGGATCTTAGCAGCTTCCGTTAACGCTTTTTTGGGATGAATACTACCATCGGTATGAATATCCAATATCAGTTTTTCGTAGTCGGTCTTTTGCTCTACCCGGTAGTTTTCGATGCTATACCTGACATTCTTGATCGGAGTATAGATAGAATCGACAAAAATAGTTCCCAAAGGAGCATTGCTCTTCTTATTTTCTTCCGCTGGAACGTATCCCCTTCCTTTTTCAATGGTCAATTCCATCTCAAGTTTAACAGAAGGATCAAGGTTGCAAATTACAAGGTCGGGATTTAATACCTGAAATGCTGTTACAAATTTACCCAGGTCACCAGCTGTAATCTTTTCGAGGCCTCCAAGGCTAACATTGATCTTTTCTTCTTCCTGATCTTCTATTTGTCTCTTAAAGCGTACCTGCTTTAAATTAAGTACTATTTCGGTAACATCTTCTACTACTCCTTTAATGGTAGAGAACTCGTGCTCTACGCCTTCGATACGAACCGAAGTAAAGGCAAAGCCTTCCAATGATGACAGCAGAACCCTGCGAAGAGCATTGCCAATGGTCAAACCATAACCGGGTTCAAGAGGCCTGAATTCAAACTGACCTTCGGTTTCTGAACTGTGGTTCATGATGACCTGATCAGGCTTTTGGAAATTTAAAATTGCCATAGCAAGTTTATATAGTTGATGAATAAATAATTATTTAGAGTACAATTCCACAATAAGCTGCTCCTTGATATTTTCAGGGATCTGAGCTCTTTGAGGAGTGTTGAGGAATTTGCCTTCATATAAAGCTTCATTCCACTCTAACCACTCGTATTTGTCCTGACGGGATGCGAGTGAATTGGTAATTGCTTCCAGTGATTTGGATTTTTCTCTTACCCCGATAACATCCCCTTCTTTTACAGAATAGGACGGGATGTTTAAAACCTCACCGTTAACAATAATATGACGATGCGAAACCAGTTGACGGGCTGCTCTACGCGTAGGAGCTATTCCCATACGGAAAACCACGTTGTCCAGGCGGGCTTCACAAAGTTGTAATAATACTTCACCGGTAATACCCTTTGAACGTGATGCCTTATCGAACATATTGGCAAACTGACGCTCTAAAATACCGTAAGTATACTTTGCCTTTTGCTTTTCTGCCAGTTGTATGGCATATTCAGATTTTTTACCTCTTTTACGGGAAAAACCGTGCTGACCCGGAGGGTAATTTCTCTTTTCGAATGAACGGTCGGGACCGAAAATCGGATCTCCGAATTTTCTGGCGATTTTGGTTTTAGGGCCTGTGTATCTTGCCATTGTTTCTCTCTTCTAAAATTTCTTAAACTCTTCTTCGTTTGGGCGGGCGGCAGCCGTTATGAGGAATGGGGGTAACGTCAATAATCTCTGATACCTCAATACCAGTATTATGTATAGTTCTGATAGCGGATTCCCTGCCGCTTCCCGGACCTTTTACATATACCTTAACTTTTTTTAAGCCCATTTCCAACGCCCTTGAAGCGCAATCTTCAGCAGCCATTTGCGCAGCATATGGGGTATTCTTTTTAGAACCTCTAAATCCCATCTTACCGGCACTGGACCAAGCTACGACCTGTCCTCTGGTATTGGTTAATGATATAATTACATTGTTAAAAGTAGCGTTGATGTGTGCCTCTCCGGCAGCTTCTACAACTACTTTTCTCTTTTTAGCGCCTTTTGCAGCAGTCTTCTTTGCCATACTCTAATTATTTGGTGGCCTTCTTCTTGTTGGCTACTGTTTTACGTTTTCCTTTACGTGTACGAGAATTGTTCTTAGTTCTTTGCCCGCGAAGTGGTAAACCGGAACGATGACGAATACCACGATAACAACCGATATCCATCAATCGTTTGATGTTGAGCTGAATCTCGGAGCGCAGTTCACCTTCAACTTTGTAGGTTTCGGAGATAACGTTTCTGATAGCCGTCACCTGATCATCATTCCACTGATCTACTTTTGTATCATAATCCACTCCGGCAACATCCAGTATCTTGCGCGAACGGGCGCGACCGATACCGAAGATATAGGTGAGGCCTATTTCGCCTCTTTTATTTTTTGGTAAATCTATACCAGCAATCCTCGCCATAAATACTCAGTTATATATTATCCTTGTCTTTGTTTAAATTTTGGATTCTTCTTGTTAATCACATACAGCTTGCCCTTTCTGCGCACAATTTTGCAGTCGGCACTTCTCTTTTTTAATGAGGCTCTAACTTTCATAATACTTTAATATCTGTAGGTTATACGTCCTTTACTTAAATCATAAGGAGACATTTCCAATTTTACCTTATCTCCCGGTAATAGTTTTATGTAGTGCATCCGCATTTTTCCCGAAATATGGGCCGTTACTATGTGCCCGTTTTCCAACTCTACACGAAACATCGCATTGCTAAGTGCTTCTATGATCGTTCCGTCTTGTTCAATTGCAGATTGTTTAGCCATATAAATCCTAATACTCCTATTTAAAAAGCACTAACGGTGCGTCCTTTTAGTTTACCGGACTTCATTAAACCGTCATAATGCCTGTTTAATAAATAACTTTCTATTTGTTGTAATGTGTCTAAAACTACACCTACCATAATCAGCAGGCTGGTACCACCATAGAAATAGGCAAATTGTGTATTAACTCCTGCCAACATGGCAAAAGCTGGTAAAATAGCCAATAACGCCAGAAATATAGAACCCGGTAGTGTTATCCTGGATAGTACCGTATCTAAAAATTCTGCTGTCTGCTTACCTGGTTTGATACCGGGAATAAAACCTCCGTTGCGCTTCAAATCTTCAGCCATTTGGTTGGTGTTCACCTGAATAGCAGTATAGAAGTAGGTAAAGAGAATGATCATCACAGCAAATAAGAAGTTGTACCAGAAGCCCTGGATGTTGCCAAACATGGTCAATAACCAGTTGGCATCGCTGCTATCAGAACCTGAAACTGTAAGCACAGTAATGGGAATAAACATAATAGCCTGGGCAAAAATAATAGGCATAACACCTGCAGCATTCACTTTAAGAGGTATGTACTGACGAGCCATATTACCGGCATAAGTCCTGCCTCCTGCGGTACGTTTGGCGTATTGAACCGGAATTTTTCTGACTGCTTGAACAAGAGCTACTGACAAGAGAATTACGATCATTAAGGCAGCAATCTCTACTATGAAAAGAACTAAACCTCCACCTTCGTCCACTTTAGAAGCAAATTCCTGAAGAAATGCCTGGGGTAAGGTGGCAATAATACCTACCATAATTAAAAGAGAAATACCATTACCTATCCCTTTATCGGTAATCCTTTCTCCTAACCACATAGCAAACACGGTACCTGCTACTAACACAACGATAGAAGTGGTCCAGAAAGTAGAAGCCGTAATAGTGAGCGCCACGTTCTGAGCCATCAGGTTTGCCAGGTAGCTGGGTGCCTGTACCGCTGTTATGGCAATAGTCAAAAAGCGGGTAATTTGATTTACCTTTCTACGTCCGCTCTCTCCTTCCCTCTGCATTTTCTGAATTGAAGGAACAGCCATACCAAGTAACTGGATTACAATGGAAGCAGAGATGTAAGGCATAATACCCAGAGCCAGGATAGAGGCATTGGCAAAAGCCCCTCCGGTAAAGGCATTGAGTATTCCAAGTATCCCACCAGAAGTTTGATCCCTTAGATCTGTTAAACTGGAAGGATCGATCCCAGGTAAAACCACATTGGAACCCAATCTGTAAATCAAAAGTAAACCCAGGGTGAGCAGTATTCTCTCCCTCAGTTCTTCAATTTTCCAGATATTCTTAAGTGTATCTATAAAACGTTTCATGCACTGGGCTTACTTACAGGGTTTTGGCCTCGCCTCCTTGGGCTTCAATAGCGGCTTTGGCTGACTTGGAGAAAGCATGTACTTCTACAGTTAGCTTAACCTTTAATTCACCTCTACCTAAAATTTTAACTCTTTCCTTTTTTGATACTAGGCCATTGTTAACAAGGGTTTCAATGGTAACTGTATCATCCACTTTTTTGTTATCAACCAAGCTTTGAAGGGTATCCAGATTAAGACCGGTATACTCAACCCGGTTGAAGTTCTTAAAACCAAACTTGGGAACCCTGCGCTGAAGCGGCATCTGACCTCCTTCAAAACCAATCTTGCTTTTGTAGCCACTGCGGGATTTAGCTCCTTTGTGACCACGGGTAGCAGTACCACCGTGTCCGGAACCCTGTCCACGGGCGATTCTTTTAGTTGATTTTACTGAACCTTTTGCTGGTTTAAGGCTGCTTAAGTTCATCCTTACAATATTTTGCTATTACTTAACTTCTTCTACCTCTATCAGGTGAGCCACTTTAGCTAACATTCCTTCAATTTGAGGATTAAGCTCGTGTTCCACTACCTGATTCATTTTACGCAATCCCAAGGCCTGCATGGTTTTCTTTTGGTCTGCAGGTCTTTTGATCTGGCTTCTTATTTGTTTAACTCTTATAGTTGCCATTACAATCTCTTATTAGCCGTTAAATACTCTCTCCATCGTAATGCCACGGGTTTTGGCAATAGTGCCTGCATCTCTCATCTTCAAA
The DNA here is from genome assembly GCA_028277105.1 of Owenweeksia sp. Taxonomy (GTDB): domain Bacteria; phylum Bacteroidota; class Bacteroidia; order Flavobacteriales; family Schleiferiaceae; genus JANQHO01. Next base: position 30,184 of record JANQHO010000128.1, read on the forward strand.
AGGGCATCAAAAGTAGCTTTAACCACATTATGAGGGTTAGACGAACCTTTTGATTTAGCCAGTACATCGTGTACACCTACACTTTCCAATACGGCACGCATCGCACCACCGGCAATTACCCCGGTACCATTGGAAGCAGGACGAAGGAAAACTCTTGCACCACCATATTTACCATTTTCAGCGTGGGGAATGGTATTTTTTACCAATGGGATACGAACCAGATTTTTCTTGGCGTCTTCAATTCCTTTCTGGATAGCTTCCGATACTTCTTTGGACTTGCCTAAACCAAAACCGACAACTCCTTTCTCGTCACCTACTACTACTATAGCTGAAAAACCGAAGGTTCTACCTCCCTTGGTTACCTTGGTAACTCTTTGAACACCAACCAAACGGTCAGTAAGTTCTAATCCGCTGGGCTTTACTCTGGTAATATTTTTATGGCCTTTTATCATGAGCTAATGCTTAAAATTTTAATCCTCCTTCTCTGGCTCCTTCTGCCAACGATTTTACTCTTCCGTGATACAAATATCCTCCGCGATCAAAGGAACAGTTTTCTACTCCTGCTGCTTTGGCTTTTTCAGCCAATTTCAAACCTACTGCTTTAGCAATATCCGCTTTAACGCCTTCGGCATTAAGGTCTTTTTCTTTAGAAGAGGCAGCTGCAATGGTTTTACCTTCGATATCGTTAACCAATTGGGCATAAATCTCTTTGTTGCTACGGTATACAGAAAGTCTGGGTCTTTCAGCGGTACCCTTTATCGTCTTCCTGATCCTGTTGCGGATTCTTTGCCTTCTTTCAGTTTTAGTTAGTGCCATTTCTCAATTATTTACTAGCGGTTTTACCGGCTTTTCTTCTTATGTATTCACCTACAAAGCGAACTCCTTTTCCTTTGTATGGCTCAGGTTTGCGGAAAGAGCGGATCTTAGCTGCCACCGTACCCAAAAGCTGTTTATCGTGGCTTTTGAGAATTACAATAGGATTTTTACCCTTTTCTGTTTGAGTTTCCACTTTTACTTCCGATGGAATCTCAAAGAGAATGTTGTGTGAGTACCCCAGAGCTAAGTCGAGTTTCTGACCTTGATTGGAGGCGCGATAACCTACACCAACCAATTCCAGTTTTTTCTCAAACCCTTCACTTACGCCTGCCATCATATTGGCTAACAGGGCTCGATACAAACCGTGATAAGCACGGGTCTGCTTTTCTTCATTGGTCCTTTCTACGGTAAGGATACCATTGTCCAACTTTATAGATAAAGAAGGATCGACCTCCTGGCTCAATTCACCCAACTTGCCTTTTACACTTATGTGGTTACCGTTTATATTTACCTGAACGCCATCAGGTACAGTAATCGGTGCTTTTCCTACTCTTGACATAGCTCCTTAATACTTTGCTTTTATTAATATACGTAGCACAAAACTTCGCCACCCACATTTTCCTGGCGGGCTTGCTTATCGGTCATTACTCCTTTGGAGGTTGACACTATAGCAACTCCCAGGCCATTTATCACTCGTGGCAGTTCTTTACTACCTGCATATTTTCTCAAACCCGGCTTACTGGCTCTTTCAAGTGAGCGAATAGCCGACTCATTGGTTATACGGTCATACTTAAGAGCAATCTTAATGATACCCTGTTTATCGTTATCCTCAAACTTATAGTTTGTGATATACCCTTGTTCGTGCAATATTTTAGTCATTTCCTTTTTAAGGTTTGAAGCAGGGATCTCCACTAATTTGTGACCTGCCAAAATAGCATTGCGAACACGAGTTAAATAGTCTGCTATAGGATCTGTTACCATTACTCTTTACTTTACCAACTTGCCTTTTTAACTCCAGGAATAAGACCACTATTAGCCATTTCCCTGAAGGTTACCCTTGAAATTCCGAACTGACGCATATACCCTTTTGGGCGACCGGTTAACTTACAACGGTTGTGCAGCCTTACGGGCGAAGCGTTTTTAGGAAGCTTCTGTAAGCCTTCGTAATCACCGGCTGCCTTAAGAGCCGCGCGCTTTTCGGCATACTTATCTACCAACTTTTGCCGCTTTACTTCACGGGCTTTCATTGATTCTTTAGCCATAATTATTTCTTAAATGGTAAACCAAATTTTTCTAATAATGCTTTCGCTTCCTTATCTGTATTAGCAGATGTTACGAAGCTTATATCCATACCTGAGATACGACTAACCTTATCAATATCGATCTCAGGGTAAATTATCTGTTCACTAATACCTAAAGTATAGTTACCACGTCCGTCAAAGCCATTTTTCTTGATTCCGCTGAAATCGCGAATACGGGGTAATGAGCTCCAGATCAAACGCTCGAGAAACTCATACATTTTGTCGCTTCGCAAAGTAACTTTAGCCCCTATAGGCATCCCCTTCCTCAACTTAAAGTTAGAGATGTCTTTTTTAGAGTACGTAGGAACTGCTTTTTGACCGGCAATAATGGTCATCTCATTAACAGCATACTCAATCAGCTTTTTATCTGCCGTAGCAGCTCCAACCCCTTGAGATAAGACTATCTTCTTTAAGCGGGGGACTTCCATCACGTTGGAATAAGAGAACTCTTCCTTTAAAGCCGGAACAATTTCCTCGTGATATTTCTTCTTTAAATTTGGTACGTAGCTCATCACTTATCAGTCTCTTGAGTTTCTTCTTTTAGCTTGGGATATCTTGCCAGCTTGCCACTATCATCTTTTTTTCTTCCTACACGCACAGCTTTTCCCGATTTAGGATCAACGTACATCAAGTTTGAAAGATGAATAGGTGATTCGGTTTCTCGAATGCCTCCCTCTGGGTTAGAAGCACTGGGCTTCTCGTGTTTCTTAACCAGGTTAATGCCTTCTACAATGGCCTTGTTTTTAACGGGTAACATCTCTAAAATAACACCCTGCTGACCCTTGTGCTCTCCGGCCAGTATCTTAACGGTATCTCCTTTTTTTACGTGAAACTTTGCCATCGTCATATTTTTATAATACCTCTGGTGCCAGAGATACAATTTTCATATATTGTTTTTCGCGCAACTCACGGGATACCGGACCAAAAACACGGGTTCCCCTCATTTCGCCCTGAGCATTTAACAGTACACAGGCATTATCGTCAAAACGGATGTATGATCCGTCTGGTCTGCGAACCTCTTTTTTAGTTCTTACCACTACAGCAGTGGAAACCTGGCCTTTTTTCACATTGCCCGAAGGAGTAGATTCCTTTACTGAAACTACGATCTTGTCTCCTACTGAGGCATAACGCCTACGGGTACCACCCAAAACCCGGATACAAAGTACCTCTTTAGCTCCGGTGTTATCTGCAACTTTTAATCTTGATTCTTGCTGCAACATGATTACTTAGCCCTTTCAATTATTTCTACTAATCTCCACCTTTTGGTCTTGCTCAACGGACGAGTTTCCATAATGCGTACGGTATCACCCTCATTGCACTCGTTTTTCTCATCGTGAGCATGGAACTTTTGGGTAAGCTTAATAAACTTACCGTATATAGGGTGCTTTTTCCTTCTTTCAACAGTAACAACAATAGACTTATCCATTTTGCTACTCTTCACAACACCTATACGCTCCTTTCTCAAATTTCTTTTCTGTACTGTTTCTTGTTCCATATCCATCGGATGGTTTACTGTTCTCCGTTAATTTGACGGTTTCGCAACTCAGTAGCCAGGCGAGCAATATCTTTGCGTACAGCTTTTAAGTTAGAAGGACTTTCCAAAGGTGAGATGGAATGGGCCATCTTCATTTTGGAATAGTTAAGTCTTTCGTCTTCTAACTTCTCTTTAATTTCCTGAGTTGTCATTTCTCTTACTACAGATGCTTTCATGTTCATTTAAATTTTAGGCACCTACAAAATCTCTTCTAACTACAAATTTGGTCTTAACCGGTAGTTTCTGAGCAGCTAAGCGCAAAGCTTCTTTAGCGATCTCCTGGGAAATACCGTCAATTTCAAAGATGATACGGCCGGGCTTCACCACTGCTACCCAGTGATCCAAAGCACCTTTTCCTTTACCCATTCTTACCTCTGCGGGCTTTTTGGTGATGGGCTTGTCCGGAAAAATACGAATCCAAAGCTGACCTTCCCTCTTCATATACCTGGTAGCGGCAATACGGGCGGCTTCTATCTGGCGGGAAGTGATAAATACATCATCTAAGGCTTTTATAGCGAAGCTTCCGAAGGCTATCGTAGTACCCCGATGGGAATTACCCTTCATCCTTCCTTTAAACTGCTTTCTGTGCTTTGTCTTTTTAGGCTGTAACATTTCCTTAAGCTCTTAAAATCTTATTTCCTTTTTCTCCTGCGAGGTGCTCCACCACCACCTTGTGGCTTTCCTCCACCTGTTTTCTTGGTAGTTCCAAGCAAGTTGCTCAAATCTCTTTTTCCGTAAACCTCACCTTTCATGATCCACACTTTAAAACCGATACGTCCATAAGTAGTATGGGCTTCAGCCAAAGCATAGTCTATGTCAGCACGGAAAGTGTGTAAAGGAGTACGTCCATCTTTATACATTTCTGAACGTGCCATCTCTGCACCGTTCAATCTTCCTGAAGCCTGAATCTTGATTCCCTCAGCTCCCATCCTCATGGTAGCTGCAATGGCCATTTTAATAGCCCTGCGATAGCTGATACGGCCTTCTACCTGACGGGCTATACTATCGGCTACCAGTTTGGCATCCAGTTCAGGGCGTTTGATCTCAAAAATGTTGATCTGTACTTCTTTCCTGGTCAGCTTCTTCAACTCTTCTTTTAACTTATCTACTTCCTGACCTCCTTTACCAATAATAATTCCCGGACGGCTGGTTGTAATGGTAATGGTAACCAACTTAAGGGTACGTTCAATTATAATGCGGCTTACGCTGGCTTTAGCCAAACGTACATACAGATATTTCCTGATCTTGTCATCTTCGGCAATTTTGTCACCATAATCTCTGCCACCATACCAGTTGCTGTCCCAACCGCGGATATATCCTAATCTGTTACCTATCGGATTTGTTTTTTGTCCCATCCGGTTATGAATTACTTTCTTCGTTAACTACTTCTTCGGTTTCTTCTACGACAGCCTCTTTATTGCGGGCATCAACAATCACGGTTACGTGATTACTCCTCTTGCGAATACGGTGGGCTCTTCCCTGGGGAGCCGGTTGTATACGCTTCAGCATACGGGCGCTGTCTACATAAATTTCTTTTACAAAAAGGCCGGCCTCTTCCATACGGGCGCCTTCGTTTTTCTGTTCCCAGTTATTAAGTGCAGAAAGCAAGAGCTTTTCCAAACGGTTACTCGCTTCTTTGCCACTGTGCTTCAAGAGGAACAGGGCCTTTTCCACGTCCATTCCCCTTACCATATCGGCCATCAACCTCATTTTACGAGGGGAAGTAGGACAGTTGTTTAATTTAGCAATAGCGATGTCTTTTCTCGCTTCCTTAATTGCTTCTGCTGCTTGTCTTTTTCTGGCACCCATAACTTTGTTAATTAACGCTTGCCTTTATCTTTCTTATTACCAGCATGTCCACGAAAAGTACGCGTGGGGGCGAACTCCCCTAACTTGTGACCTACCATATTCTCTGTTACATAAACAGGAACAAATGTCTTCCCGTTATGTACAGCTATGGTCAACCCTACAAAATCAGGGGTAATCATAGAAGCTCTGGACCAGGTCTTAATGATCGACTTCTTGCTGGACTCAGCATTCTGAAGTACTTTCCTCTCCAGTTTATAATGAACAAATGGCGGTTTTTTAAGTGACCTTGGCATACTGTTTATTTTTTCCTTCTTTCAATAATATATCTGTTCGACTCTTTCTTGGGGGTACGTGTTTTATAACCTTTAGCAGGAATACCGTTCCTGGAGCGAGGATGACCTCCCGATGCTCTTCCTTCACCACCACCCATGGGGTGATCTACCGGGTTCATAACTACACCGCGAACACGTGGCCTTCTTCCCAGCCAACGGTTTCTACCGGCCTTACCAGAAACTATAAGGGCGTGATCGGAATTGCCAACCGCACCTATAGTAGCTTTGCAAGTAGTCAATATCATACGCGTCTCACCACTAGGCAACTTTATGATAGCATACTTACCATCTCTAGCCGAAAGTTGGGCAAAAGAACCGGCACTGCGAGCAATACTAGCTCCCTGACCAGGACGCATCTCGATACAACTTATCACAGTACCTAATGGTATATCTGATAAATATAGAGCGTTGCCTATTTCAGGAGAAGCACCTTTACCGCTCATAATAGTTTGTCCTTGCTGTAATCCATTGGGGGCAATGATATATCTCTTCTCACCGTCAACATAAACAGCCAGTGCAATACGGGCTGAACGGTTGGGATCGTACTCAACAGATTTAATAGTAGCAGGTATACCGTCCTTATCTCTTTTGAAATCGATAATACGGTATTTCTGTTTGTGACCACCCCCTACATTTCGGATAGTCATCTTACCGGAATTATTTCTGCCGCCTTTCTTACTCTTGCCTTTAACAAGAGATTTCTCTGACTTGGCTCCGGTTAAGGTGTTAAAGTCACTAACTACCTTAAATCGCTGTCCGGGTGTTACCGGTTTTAGTTTCCTTACTCCCATCAGTCTTATATATTACTGTACAGATCTATAGTTTCTCCACTTCTTACCTCTACAATAGCCTTTTTGTAAGAACCAGTGTTACCGGAAACTATACCATTTTTGGTATAGCGGGTTTTCTTTTTTCCAGGAACTATCATAGTTCTGACATTTTCCACACCAACGCCATAAGCTTCCTGGACGGCCTGCTTGATCTGTACCTTATTGGCCTTTTTATCTACTACAAAGGCAAAACGATTATTATCTTCACTATCGCTGGTAGCCTTTTCCGTAATTATTGGTCTTATCAGGATGCCCATGGCTTATTTTGTTAATACGTTTTGCAATTTTTCCAACGAATCTTCAGTTAAAACCACGTTTTGCGCATTCATAACGCCATAAGTGTTTATATCTGAAGCAGTTACAACGTCAGATCCCTTAAAATTTCGGGACGACAAATATACAGTTTTATTTAACTCTCCAAGGACTACCAGTGATTTTTTGCCGTCCAGTCCTAAAGCTTTCAGAACCTGTGCAAAATCTTTTGTTTTGGGAGCTTCAAAATTAAAGCTGTCCACTACCTGAATACTATTCTCTCCTGCCTTAATACTAAGGGCTGATCTACGGGCTAAAGCTTTCAACTTTTTGTTGAGTTTGAAACCGTAATTACGGGGACGTGGGCCGAATACTGTACCTCCACCGCGTTGGATAGGTGACCTTAATGAGCCTACCCTGGCATTTCCCGTGCCTTTCTGGCGAAAGAATTTTTTTGTAGTACGGGCGATCTCACCGCGTTCTTTGGCCTTGTGGGTACCCTGGCGCTGGTTGGCCAGATATTGCTTTACATCCAGGTAAATAGCGTGATGATTGGGCTCTACCTTGAAAAGCTCATCTGGCAGGTTTACTTTGCGACCTGTCTCTTTTCCTTCTTTGTTTAATACCGGTAATTCCATCACTTGGTAATTATTACGTATGAATTTTTTGCTCCGGGAACGGAACCGCTAACAACCAAAAGGTTCTTCTCTTTGTCTACTTTGAGTACGCGCAGATTTTCTATCATCACCTGGGCATTTCCGGTGCGACCTGCCATCTTCATTCCTTTGAATACTCTTGAGGGATCAGAACCAGCACCTATAGAACCGGGGGCACGTAGACGGTTGTGCTGGCCGTGAGTAGACTGACCTACCCCGCCAAAACCGTGGCGCTTAACTACACCCTGAAAACCTTTTCCTTTTGAAGTACCGGAAACATCGACAAATTCTCCTTCTTCGAAAATATCAACTGCGATCTCATCACCCAAGTTGACTTCCTGTTCGAGGGAGTCAATTTCTATAGTACGAGCTTTGGGAGTAGTTCCGGCTTTTTTGAAGTGACCTATCTGAGGCCGGGCAACATTTTTTTCGGTTTTGTCACCATAGGCGATCTGAATCGCGTCATATCCGTCTGTATCAGTGGTTTTTAATTGGGTAACCACACATGGACCAGCCTCGATAACGGTACAAGCTATGTTTTTACCGTTTTCGTCAAAGAGGCTTGTCATTCCGATCTTTTTTCCGATCAATCCAGGCATTTGACCTAAATTTTAATGGTTATTTAAAAATATCTACTTACACTTTTATCTCCACTTCCACACCACTGGGTAGCTCTAATCTCATTAAAGCATCAATCGTTTTGGAAGAGGAAGAATATATATCCATCAGCCTCTTGTAGGAGGACAGTTGGAATTGTTCCCTCGACTTTTTGTTTACGTGAGGGGAACGCAGCACTGTATAAATACGCTTATGGGTAGGAATTGGAATAGGTCCGCTCACTACCGCTCCGGTACTCTTTACAGTTTTTACGATCTTCTCCGCTGACTTATCAACCAGATTATGATCGTAGGATTTCAATTTTATTCTTATTCTCTGAGCCATCGTTTATCTTTCTATGCAGGTTGTCCTTTAACTTTAGTAATTACCTCATCGGCAATATTCTTGGGTGCTTCCTCAAAGTGGGAGAACTCCATGGTAGAGGTAGCACGGCCTGAAGAGATTGTTCTCAGGTCGGTCACATAACCAAACATCTCGGAAAGAGGCACTTTGGCCTTAATTACTTTAGAATTGGAACGGTCGCCCATTCCTTCTACCATTCCTCTTCTCCTGTTAAGGTCACCAACTATATCACCCATATTTTCTTCCGGGGTCAATACTTCGAGTTTCATTATAGGCTCCAGCAGCACGGGTTGTGCGCTGGGAAGAGCTGTTCTATAGGCCAGTTTAGCTGCCAGTTCAAATGATAACTGATCAGAGTCAACCGGGTGGAAAGAACCGTCCTTAAGGGTAACTTTTAAGCTATCAACCGGGAAACCTGCCAATACACCATTGTTCATGGCTTCTTTAAAACCTTTTTCCACGGAAGGAATGAATTCCTTGGGTACGTTACCACCTTTTACTTCATTAACGAAGATCAGACCTGGGTTTTCTGCATCGCCTGGTTCTATAGTGATAACAATATCTGCGAATTTACCACGACCACCGGTTTGCTTCTTGTAAACCTCCCTGTGATCCACTGAACTTTTGATAGTTTCTTTATAAGATACCTGGGGTGCACCCTGGTTAACCTCTACCTTAAATTCTCGTCTCAAACGGTCAACGATAATATCAAGGTGAAGCTCACCCATACCGCTGATCACAGTTTGTCCGGAATCCTCATCGGTATGAACCTGGAAGGTAGGATCTTCTTCAGCTAATTTTGCCAAAGCCATACCCAATTTATCTACGTCAGCCTGTGTTTTAGGCTCAACTGCCAAACCGATAACAGGATCGGGGAAATCCATGGATTCCAAAACAATAGGTTTGCTCTCATCACAAAGGGTATCCCCTGTCTTAATATCTTTAAAACCAACCAATGCACCAATATCTCCGGCTCCAAGGCTATCAATCTGGTTTTGTTTGTTGGCATGCATTTGAAAGATCCTCGAAATCCTTTCCTTTTTACCGGTACGGGTATTCAACACATAAGAGCCTGACGCTAATACACCTGAATAAGCACGAGTAAAGCACAATCTACCTACATAAGGATCGGTAGCAATTTTAAAGGCCAAAGCAGAGAAAGGCTCCTCATAGCTAGGTCTCCTCTTTTCTTCTTCGTCAGTTTTGGGATTGGTTCCTACAATAGCTTCAATATCCTGAGGAGAGGGTAAAATTTCCATTACCATATCCAGCATAGATTGTACACCCTTGTTTTTGAAGGCCGAGCCACACATCATAGGAATTACTTTTCCAGCGATGGTAGCCTCACGCAAAGCGTCCAGTATTTCTCTTTCTGATAATGATTCGGGATCTTCAAAATACTTCTCCATTAACTCATCGTTGAACTCAGCAACCGCTTCCAATAATTTCTCACGGTATTCCGTAGCTTCCTCCAATATATCTTCGGGAATATCAACCTCATTGAAGGTCATTCCCATATCATGCTCGTTCCAAACAATACCGCGGAAATTGATCAGGTCAACCACACCTTTAAAGTCAGCTTCGGCACCAATGGGAATTTGCAGTGGTAAAGCATGGCTGCCCAACATCTCCTTTACTTGTTTACACACGTTGAGGAAATCTGCACCCTGGCGATCCATTTTATTGACGAAACCAATACGGGGTACATTGTAATTATCGGCCAATCTCCAGTTAGTTTCCGACTGAGGCTCAACACCGTCAACAGCACTGAAAAGAAAAACCAGACCGTCCAATACACGAAGTGAACGGTTAACCTCTACGGTAAAGTCAACGTGTCCTGGAGTGTCGATAATGTTTACGTGATAATCCTGGTCTCTGTATTTCCAGTTAAGGGTAGTGGCAGCTGAAGTAATAGTGATACCTCTCTCCTGCTCCTGCTCCATCCAATCCATGGTAGCAGCACCATCGTGCACTTCACCAATTTTATGACTTACCCCACCATAGTATAAAATGCGTTCGGTAGTAGTAGTTTTACCGGCATCAATATGAGCGGCAATCCCAATATTTCTCGTGTATTTTAAATCTCTTTTAGCCATTTTAAAAGCTGCTTGTTCTATTTAATGGTGTCAAACTTTGAAATGTGAGAATGCTTTGTTAGCCTCTGCCATTTTGTGAGTATCCATTCTTTTCTTCACTGCTGCACCCTCTTCTTTGGCTGCGGCCATGATTTCTCCTGCCAGTTTAGCTGCCATAGACTTTTCATTACGCTTACGCGCAAAAAGGATCAACCATTTCATAGCCACTGATATCTTGCGGTCAGGACGAATAGGAATGGGAATCTGAAAAGTTGCTCCACCAACCCTGCGACTGCGAACCTCTACGTGAGGCATCACATTGTTCAGGGCTTCTTTCCACAACTCAAGACCATTGCCCTCTTGTGTTTTTTCAGATACTAAGTTGATAGCATCGTAAAAAATCTTGTAAGCAGTACTCTTCTTACCATCCAACATCAGGTTGTTTACAAAACGCGTAACCAACTCATCGTTGTAAAGGGGATCAGGCAGTAAGGGTCTCTTTTTAGCTCTGGCTTTTCTCATGTTACTCTATCAAATAATTACTTCTTGTCTTTTGGTTTCTTGGCACCGTATTTCGATCTTCTCTGCTTACGGTCGTTAACACCTGCTGTATCCAGGGCTCCGCGCACAATGTGGTAGCGTACTCCCGGTAAATCTTTAACACGACCACCTCGAACCAGCACTATACTGTGTTCCTGGAGGTTGTGTCCTTCACCCCCTATGTAAGCGTTCACTTCATTACCATTGGTCAATCTTACCCTGGCCACTTTACGCATAGCTGAATTAGGCTTTTTAGGGGTAGTAGTGTACACACGGGTACACACGCCCCTGCGCTGGGGTGACGATTGAAGGGCTGCTGACTTGCTCTTCTTGGCTATCTTCTGCCTTCCTTTTCTTACTAATTGTTGTATAGTTGGCATATACCTATATTATATAAACTCTTAAAAATCAACAGGTACCCTATTTTTAGGGGACTGCAAAGGTAAATGAATTTTCTATTGTGGCAACACCCTGATAAAAAATTATTTAAGCTTTACTTAAACGTCATTTTATATGAAAGCTTAACAAGGTCAAGCAACTCTTAAAGTTGCCAGCCGAAAGCTCACTTGAACCTTACATTATTTTGAGGCTCCTGCTTTCGTAGGAATGACCGTGTTGTCATGGTTTCTCTGAGATCGCGGGTCTTTGCCCGCGATGATCATTGAGTAAATCATCCCGGACTTGATTCGGCAACTTAACGTAAAGATCGCAGGTCTCCACTGCGCTAAGCCCTTCGACTAGGCTTAGGATAAACCTGTCGAAGTGTGCCGAAGAGCTCAGTGTTAAGATTCTATTCCTCGACCCTGCTCGGAAATGCTAACTTTTTCAGGTTCAAAAAAAGCTGACTAGCTGGGCGGAATGCTATCGAATTGCCTGCGATCTTTTAGCAATTTTCACAGTTGCTTTACAATTTGCTTCACCGTAGTTTGCCCATTGCTGGAGTGTATCCTTAATATATAAATGCCTTGTGGCATATTGCTCATATCTATTTGGAAAGCCTTGGCCAAATCACCTTCCAGCCTTTGCTCCAGGAGTTGCTTGCCATTCAGGTCAACCAAATTGATCTCCAGCCACTCGGCTTCCCGGGCCATTACTACATTAACCACATTGCGGCTGGGGTTGGGGTATAGTGACAATTGCAGATCTTTTTCTACGGCAGGGATAGCAGTATTAGTGGGGTTGTCGCGTTTCTGCTCCACCGGGCTATTGGCTTTATAACCTTGCTCCTGGTCGTTGCAGAAATCGGTAACGGTATCCCCGCTCACTTCTTCTATAATACCAAAGTTGAATGGAGTGGCGTTGATCCTGCGGATAACATCCGGAGAAATACTGGCATCCGGGATGGTTTGTATTTCATCGCGGGCTTCCAGGTGTAAAGTGTAACCCGAATCCACGTCTATATCGCCTTTGATTAATATTTTTTCGGCTTTTACATATAGATCTGTACCATTGGTTTCAAAAATTTCCGGAGAGTAAGCATCATAGGTATCGCTGTTCAGCTCCACGGTACCGGGCTGATATTTAAAAATAGTACTCAAATTTTCATCGCTTAAGTATTCGCCATGGCTGTTGATCAGATCAATATCCTGACCCTTATCGTAAAGTAAAAAACTGAAAACCTGGGTGGTATTTACCTGCTCCTCATTGATCCCAATCTGATCAAAATAGACATCGGCCATTATTTTGATCACGATCTTTTTAACCTCAGGGGTAAATTCTTTAAGGGTAAAGGGGATGGCAACCGGAGGGTTGGTATTAGGATAAATCTCAGCTAAAGCATCTGTTACATCAATACTTTTAATACCGTATTGTAAATGCGAACTAAAAACAACTTCACCGAGATCTTCTATCTTATACCAGGGTGATTGTAGAATTAACTCCCGGCCAAAATTTTTAAAACGGGCCGAAGCAGTAGGCCTGGCCAGATTATGGGCTATAAAGAGGTTACCTAAGGCCGTTTGATAAGATGCTATCATACTATTGGTATCCAAACCCGAAGGGATAATTCTTCCCCCCTCCAATCGCGTATTATCGGTTTGGATCTCCAGCATGGCATACACCTGGGTTTTTTCTTCGTCAATATCCAAGGCCGGATTAAAAACGTATTGCAAAGGCTCTTTTAACTTAAGGCTTAGGTGCCTTTGTTGATGAATGCTTTCTACATTATCCTCTCCTTCAAAAAGACCGGGTTCATAGATCTCGGACTCCATAAAGGTTTGAATATTAATTCCGTTAACACTGAGGTTGTTGTTGTAATAAACGGAAGGTGTTTTCAATAAAGCAAACAAACCCAATACCTCATTATAAGCCGGGTAGTTAAAGGCCGTAACATCCGTTTTGGTAGGGTAACCAGCGGGTAATGTACCTGGCACCAATAAAGGCGATGAAACTGTAGGCGGATTAGGGTTACTAATGGTACCTTTAAACACAGACTCCGTAAAAGTGGCCACCGGAATTTGCGGGGGAACAGGTTTGTTGGGCTTTGCACCAAAGAGCTGGAGGTTCAAAAAATCATAAGCTCTGCCCAAAGCGCTTTTACCTTCGGTGGCCAGGCTTTTTTCCAGCGTAGTATAATTATAGGTACGCCAGGTAGCTTCATTCCCCTTTACCCTTATATCGGTAATACTGTTACCATTATTCAATTGATCGCCATCCTTTATTTGTACTGTTCCTCCGGGCAATAACAAACTGGCCGGAGTGGTATAAGTATTATCCGGCTTAATAAAGCCCTCACCCCCGGCTATTACCGATAAAAAGGCGGCTATACTTCCGTAGGGAAGGGCTCCACTAATTCCGTTTACGACAAGGCTTTTAACCCCACCTACAAATTGGCGGATAATATTATTTTGATAAGTATTGTAATCCTTTAGGTCCTGTTCGTATTTTTTCAGCTTGTCATTGTAGCTGTCCAGCAGGCGGTCCATTTTACGGTAAATGACTGTACCCGGTACGGGCAATTTATCTCCAGGCTCAGCAGTGAGGTTTAAAAAATCTTCGTCCCGGTAATTGGATTCGGTTAATTTTTCCTCTACGGAAATGGAACGGGAGGTCATGTTAATTTCCATAGTTTGAAAGCCTTCAAACACAAATTCCAATTCCCCCTGGCTGTTACACACACAAGGGTCATAGGCCATTTGAAACTCGGCTACAAACCACTCCGCGGTATTGGGCGGATGAAAGCGGGGGGATAATGCTTGTTTAACTGTAGTTAGTTGATCTAAAGCCCGATCATAATTATTGATGTTCCTGAATAAACCTGATAATTCTCGGTTATCATTTGAAGCTTTAGTATACCTAAGAGTAACTCTTAAATCCTGAAAGCTTTGGTTGAGGTTATCAAACCACACATTGGCAAAAAGCCGCATTACCCCTCTGTACCGGTTATACAATACAAAATAAGGAATATTGGAAGGGGTGGGGTTATAGGTTTGATTATTCTGATCAAAATAAGTGCCCGAAGAAGGATTCAGATACGGATCGCCATTGGGATAATAGCCCAGATTGCTCCACAACAACTCCCAACCGTCTTCCCAATGGTAATCCCGCCATTCGGGATTGGTAGGGTTCCGTAAATAGCTAAAAGCACTGGGCATGGCACTGCTGAAAGGATTGATCATGGGGAAAGTACCGCTACCGGAGGAAGTGATGGGATGGCTCCAATTGGCGTTGAGGTCTATAACGATATTATTGGGCCAATACCAATTGATGTGGGTATTCTCAAAAGAGTTGACCGTATAGGGACCATTGGCGGGATACCAATCATTCATTAAGGGTAAAAATTCTTCGTTCACGCCCTTTTCCGGTTCGGTACTAATACCTTTTACGCATTGCCCGTAAAGGCTAACCTGAGATACGATAAATAGTAAGCTAAGAGGAAATAAGGTTAAGTTTTTCATATTAATTGATTTTGCGGCCTTTTTGTTTGTAGGCTATTGTACCATAGGTAAATTCCAGTTCAACTTTCTTAGTTTCTATATCTATTCTTATAGACCCTTTGGGTGTATTACTGCCATTACCGTCAAAGTAACCTATAGTATTCACGGGAGAGTAGTCAAAATAATCTATGGAATCACCTTCATTATTAAAATTTTCAAAAACTCTTTTTCTATTATTTATTGAAGGATCAAAAGGCGCTTCTGAACCATCCGGTAAAAGCATGGCAATTTTAAAATCAAAAGAATCAGTACTATTTTCATTGGCTACCCGATAGGTACCAAAAGAGGCCAGTTCATTCCAGTATTCGATCAGGTAAAAGCTTTGGGTAACCGAATCTTTGCCGTCATCCAAAGGAAAACAAGTGCTATCCACCGGATATTCGATCACATGGTGAATGGTAATGGTGGCAGGGCGGGGCACATCCCGGAATAAGCGTAACACTTGATAACCGCTCAAGGTCTCAGCACCTATATACCAGATATGCTGAAATTCTGGCAATTCTAAAGGAGACCGGAAACGGATTTCCGTCCCTCTAAATATACTGTCATCAGCTACATAAGCAAATTGACCATTTTCATCAAACGTCCAATCTTCCATCAAAAAAGCCGCGGAAGGCAGTTCTTTCCCGTAACAAGGATCGTAATTGGCACAATCGGGATTGCTGGGCTCCATGCAAGGTTCGGGATCTTCGTCCTTGCAACAGGCTATCACCAAAATGATTAATATGATATTGAGTTTTTTCATGACTTGATCTTTTACTTAAACTAATGATTTTTCATTGGTTGAAAGTCTCTTTTAAGGTCATTTCTCCCGCTGGTAAAAATGACTATTGTGTGAAGGC
>JANQHO010000106.1 GCA_028277105.1 Owenweeksia sp.
AAACAGCTTCATCCCATCCGCACTGAACGCAAGATCCGTGGGGGTACCATCAACTCCTGAGATGTCCGAGGTCAACGTAAGGCTGTAAGCCGACACATCCAGGCTGTCTACACTGTAAGAGAGGCGGGCTTGATCATTAAAACTTATTCCCAGGCCGCTGCGGTATGACTGGGCATTCTCAACTGCGGATGCGGTTGCATTTGCAAAAGCTGCATTGGTAAAGGTGAACTGGAGGCTATCTATACTGTGAACCGCTTCATGAGAGGTAGCCTGACCGTCCAAGACCAAAACGGCTGATACATTATCACTTTGTACTACTAGCCGGGGGGTTAAGCCCGCAGGCAGGTTCGCTATGCTGAAATGCGCAGGCGAAGTCAAGGTACCAGGCGTAAACGAGGCGCCACTCAAAGTCACTATCATCGAATTTGTGACCGAAGCTGCTATTTCACCATCGTTGGACGATCGTTCGCTAAAGGCATTCTTGTTGCCTATGCGATAAGTATATACAATACCCGTATTATCAGTATTGCTCATTAACACAGCTACCCGCCTGCCGTTACTACTGTAGGTCAACCCCTCACTGGTACCGGTCAAGAATCCATTAACCCCTGATATGGTTTGATTGTAGTTGCTGAGATCATCATCATAGGAATCAGAAGATCTTAACGAAAATAATTCATCGTCAGTCATTATCAATACATTTTTACCGGAGGGATCCAGGGCTATATCATGAGGTCTGGAAAAAATCACCAATGAATCCACAACAGTGGCAGAAGTAATATCATAGGGCGTTAAAAGATCGTATTTAGTAAGGAATGAAAAATCATGCTCGCCCACAGCGTACATTTCCCTGCCTGAAGGACTTATATATAGGGCACGCATAGTACCATCATTAAATGCAAAGCCATCGTAGTAACCTTGAAAGCTTACGGTACTTGTCAAATCATAGGGACGGGATAAAGTGTAATAAGACACCGCATCATCATTTATACTTCTTCCTATATACAGATGTGTGCCATCCCCACCAAAGACTATAGAAATAGGGATTATCGCTGATGATGGCCCTCCAGAGGTGAAGTTACTAGTGGGAAAACTGGCATCCAACGTCCGGCTGTTAACATCATAAGGATTAGCGAGGCTGTATTGATAAACATTGTCTGCCACTATATACATTTTTGTACCGGCAGCGTTAAAAGCTATATCCCTGGGAGTATTGATTTCGGAAATAAGAGTTATTGCTTCTAATTCATATTCCTCAAATACATCCTGAAGGTTAGCACTGTAAGATAGATATTGAGCTATTGTATCAGCATATAATATTATCGAGAAGAGTAGAGTAAAAAAGAGTTTAGCGGATGTCTTTTTCATTACACTGTAATAGTTTATTTAATAGCTATTTATATTATTTAATGCAAATATTTAAATTGACGTAAGAACAAGCTGTAGTACCTGTTGAATTATTTGTAGCACTAGTGCTACAAATGATATCAGGTCTTATCCAACAGTGTTAAATCTTTTGCGGCAAAGGCGTAAGCACCCCATACCTGGAACAAGGATACTTACAGGGGGAGGCTCTTCCGGCCGAAGTAGTATGAAATTGATTATGTCAGATAGCCAGGCTAATGAGAGGATGCCCGCAGCTCATTTCTGCCATCGGTATACATCTGCAGGTACCTTTTTATAGAGCGCACCCATATACGCGAATTCTTTTCGAGAAATAACCAGCCTTTGTATTGGTATTTCCTCTTCAAAATATCGAGCATACTTTCATCGGTGCTGTGTACTATAACTTTCTCAGAACGGAACTTGAGTTCTTCCAGCAGAGGAATGCTGGTGTTAAACTCTCCCAAATGCACATCAGAAATAACGATATCTATATCTCCCTGGTAAAAAATCCGCAACGCTTCTTTGGCATCATCGGTAATAAAAAAGTTATTTATATAGGAGGTAAACATGATCTCCATTATACTTATTATAAAGTTGCTGTCTTCCAGCAACAACACGTTGGGAAATTTTTTCATAATCTGTGTTTAACTACAGTCAGCTAATGAGGGCTGTGAATAAGCCGTGTTGCAATTAGCTCAAAAGTTTTTTTAAGGGATTTAAACCTATAGATGCCATATGATTAATGTACATTTGAATGCACGTCAAATCTATCCGCTAACGGTCAGGATACTTGTAGATGAAGGTGTGAATTTTTGTAGGGCAAGTTGAAAATTTGCCATGTACAGGAGGCTATAACATGGTTGAGAAATAGTTATATTTTGGCAGTTTTTGGCTGAGTAGTTAGATTTTGAGATTATTTCTTGTAGAAAAAACGAAGAAGTATTTCAGCAATTGTTTGGGTAAAATTCACTCAGTTTTAAATGTAATTTCAACTCCTAAGCCATCAGAATAATTTTTAAAATAGACTTGTAAGTGGTTTTCTTTTGCCAAATCTTGAACCAGAATCAAACCGATACCTGTCCCATACTCATCACTTCTATTTAAATTGAAACTTTCAATTTTTCCTTTGTTAAGCTTTTCCATAAAACTACTATCTGTAATTCCACCTCCATCATCTTTTACAGTCAATTTTATTTGATTAGCTGAAATACTTACTATCCCAATTTGAATGGTGTTTTTAGCATATCTCAATGCATTTGAAAGCAAGTTTGACAATATTATTTCCACAACACCTTTTCTAACCATTATTAAATGATAGTCGTATAGTTCGTTTTTTAATTCAATTTTTATATTCTTTGAAAAGTTTTTATATTGAGATATTACCTTCTCAGCTATTATGCTTAAATCTTGCATTTGTAAATCCGATTTAACAAAAACAGCATTTTTAACCCACAATAAAACCATTTTAGTCATATGATAAGAGTCAAAAACTGTTTTATGCAACAATAACAAATCTTTATTTATCTCACTATAGCCTAATTTTTCAGATTTATCAATTACTTCTTCCATTAATATATCTAAAAAATTGAGTGGCCCTTTTATGTGATGATAAAATATAGAAATAATTCTATTTCTATCATTAATGGTATTCAACAATTCTTTTTGTCTTCCTTTTAATTTACTAATCTCATATTCCAATTTATGAATGTCTTTTTTATATTTTTTTCGTAAAACAAAAAATAATGCAAATAAAATAATATTTATAAAAGTCAAAATGAACTCAACAATACTCATATTATTTATTTTTACCAAAAAAGTATATTTGCAAAAAAATACACATGTCCAAAGTGTTAATAATTGATGACCACCCTGTTATACAGGTAGGTTTAGCTTCATTAATAAGAAAAAACGACCTGTTTAACGTAGTAGATATAGCTTCTACCGGAAAAGAAGCTGTTAAAAAAATAAGAGCCTTGAGTGACAAGAATAGATATGACATGTATATTGTTGACATAAACCTACCTGATTATGATATATTTAGCCTCATAGAAACCATAAAAATGCTTAATCCCAACTCTCCAATACTTATTTTTTCAGTCAATCCCCCTCATATATATATTAACAAATTAACAAAAATTGGAATTGATGGGTATTTAAATAAAACAATGCCTAAAGAAAAGATCATTGACGCTATACAAACACTAAAAAAAGGTAAAAAATATTTTTCACAAGATGCTTTAGATGTAATAATAGATATCCAGTCACAGAAAAAATCGAAATATAATAACATAGAAAATCTTTCTCAAAGAGAATTGGAAATAATGCTACTATTAATCGATGGGAGATCTATTAGTTCGATATCAGGAACTCTAAATCTTAATAAATCATCTGTTGCCACTTACAAATCGAGAATATTTCAAAAAATGATGGTGAAAAATATTATTGAATTATATAAAATGGTAAAAGAAAATAGATTACAAGATGAAAACAATCTATAGAACGTCTATTAATTAAAAATATATCGATAAAATTATTTTTTGAACAAAATGATTTGAGAACTCTCGATACTTATTGCTACTAACCTATTTGTTCAGGCTCATAACTAGAAGTAAAATCCTTTAAAGTCTTTATCCAATAAGATAAGTTTTTATCCAAGAATAACCAATTCCTATCCTTATACCTTTCTGTTAATTCATTCAATATGTATTTATCAGAACTATATATAATAACCCGACCTGGATATCCCTCCAGTACATCTAAAAAGGGAACACTTGTTTGAGTTTTGCTCAGGTGAATATCAGAGATTATCAGGTCTATCCTTTGATTGCTAGCTAACTCACTGGCTTCATATATATTGTCTGTAATAAATAGTTCACTTATCAATGAAGACAGCACTTCCTTCACAAGACCACTAGTAAACTTATTATCTTCTAAAAGCAGCACATTTGGGAGCATTTTCATAATCCACACATTTAAAAACCATGCATATAATAATTAAGCTAAATAGCCCCCCTCTTACTCACTATCTTATTAAATCCAACAACATTTTTGACTTAAATCCTGATTATTAACGCAATGACTTGCATTATTTCTGCAAATTTATTTTTTGTCAGCTTGAGATTATGTAGAAAGACAACTGTTTTTTATGTAGAATATATCCGACAAATGATACAATATAATTGGAAGTAGCCAAAAATTTTCCTCTAAAAGAAGCTTCTCTTTAACACATGGAAACCTATGAATAAGCTTTAATTCTTTAGCTATTTTTTACTTATGAACCAAATACTATTTCACCTCCTCCAACAGATCTGCCAACTCACTAAGGTCAGGAGTAATAATGATCTCCGTTCTGCGGTTTTTAGCTTTGCCTTCAGGGGTATCATTAGTTGCAATAGGAACATATTCGCTGCGGCCGCCAGCAGTGATCTTTTCGGGTTTTACCCCTTCATTGGCCATAAGGATCTTTACAATACTCGTAGCCCGCATAACGGATAAATCCCAATTGTCTTTTACCGCGGTACGGCCCTTGAATTCATCACTGTCTGTATGCCCTTCCACCATCACATTCAGATCGGGATTTTCTGCTAACACCACGGCCAGTTGCTCAAGGGCTTCTTCTCCTTTGCCATCTACCGTCCAGCTGGCACTTGGAAACAACAGGCTATTCTCCAGGGATATGTACACTTTACCGTCTTTTAACTCTACCGTTAAACCCTTGCCTTCAAAGTTGAGCAGGGCATTGGCTACCCTCCTGCGCACATAGGCCAGGGTAGAATCTTTTTTGGCGATAAGTGATTCCAGTTCGTACACCCGCGCCTCCCGCTTTTGCAATTCTCTGGAAAGATATTCCAGGCGGTTTTGCTCAGTAGTGAGGGAATCTTCTTTGGTTTGCAACTCCTTTTGCAGGTTTTGCAGCCTTAGCAATAATTGTTTGTTTTCCGCTTCATTACTGGCTAATAAGGCATTGTTGTTTTCCAGTAAAAACTCATAGTTTCTATTGAGTTCGCTATACTTTTCCTGGAGTTGGCGGTACTTTTGGCCAGAAGAGGCTGTATCGGCTTTCAGGTTTACCACGGCCTTTTGCAGGGAGGATAGCTCACTTTCCATCACTTCTACGGCAGCAGTCAGCTCTTCATTTTTCTTTTTCAGTTCTGCATTTTCGGTAGCCTGTAGCTCGTATTTGGATTGCAACTCTTTGTACAGTTTACTGGATACACAGGAACTGAGGCTAACGGTCACAATCAGTATAGGAACGATTCTTTTCATTTTCCGGAAATATTGGATCAACTAAAGTACAGTGTCCACAGAAAAACTGTGTTAGCCTCAGCTAAAAGTTAATAACCGCTATTTGTTAGTCGGAAATGGGTGGGCTGGGAACCCAAAAGTTACTCAAGGTAAATTTCGCACTTTGCGCTGGCCGGTTTTTCTCGCCATCTAAAGTATCTCCCCAAAAAAGATCCCCAGCACCATTCCTTATATAAAAGGGTGAAAATATCTCATTATCGCAGGGATCACAAAATATATTTATTGCCGTTGTTTCCTGTAAATAGTATTTGCTACTATTCAGATCAGATCTACTGGTATAAAAACTATCAACTATCTGGATCAGAATGGCCACTAACACAGTATAAAACACAAATGACAGGAGTAATAAGCTCACCCCCCATTCTGCGAGCAATCTTTTCATATTTCTGATTCGCTAATAAAATCTTAACCGCCAAAAAACTGCCCCGCAGCTGTACAAGGGCGGGGCAGAACATGCAGTATTAGTGTTATGTAAAAAGAATAAATTCAAACATCAAGCCCAACGGACAGATAAAGGGGTTTGTCGTGTGGAATTGTGCCCATAAAGCTTGTGGACTTTAATTTTTCAAATAACAATAATTCTACTAAAAACAAACAATATCAAAACTTGATATTATGTGTCTTGCAAAGATTATGTTTATACTAATTTTAGCCTGTAGAAACACATTGCATTCTTTGTAGTATAAATTGTATGTAGAATAGGGGAGGTGACTCATCTTTTGTTCATAAAGGCAATCCTGACAATACTATAAACGGGGCTGCCCCATAACTCTGATGAGCTATGAGGCAGACCTTGAGGTTAGGGAAAACAAAATGAAATATTGAAATTTCACTACGAATGCCTTGCCATAGTATGATCAAACGAACAATCAGTTATTCTACCACTAATCTATTTGATACAACTTATTGGCTTCAATATCCCATTTTATTTTCTAAAGAAGTAAATATAATTATAATTTTGTTAGTTATTTTTTCATTAATTATTATTCACCAATATTAGCACACTAAAAATATATCATTTGTAAAAAAAATTGTCTTTATCTGTAGAAATAGTTCTGATCATATATACTATAAAAAGTTAGCTGTCTGGGCTACAAAGTTTGTTCTGAAGCTACGCGGGAAGCTTGATACAGTGGCAATACTCCCTGTGAAAGCCCAATATTGTGACAGACCTTTTACAATTCCCAGATATTTCCTGCTAACTCAAGCTTGGCACACCTTTACTGAGAGCGGTTCTGTATAAGTTGGGAAAGCCTGTGGTAATTGATGCGACAGCTTTTGTTATTGGGTTGGCTAACAGTAAACCTAATTCATTAGTTTTTAGATCAAATCTGGAGATATGAAGACAATCTACTATATTGTTATAGCTATAGCAAAACAATAAAAAGCTGCCCCATAGTCTGGGCCTATGGGGCAGCATGACCAAGATTGATCTTTGGGAATAAAGATCAACTATCAACCAAGTAACCTGACCGGACAATGAAAAAAGATTACTACCCGGATCCAAGTTTGCAAAATGCGTATAATCTGAACTTAACGGATTATGTCTACGCATTTCACTGGAAATAAGCCATACACTATTAGTGTTTACGATTACTGACACAAAAATGCGTCACATATAAAAAATATACTGTAGAAATATATGATATTTCTTGTAGTAAAAGTTGCAAATATTATTGGTGGTAAAATTATACTTTTCTATTCATACTTTATTCTAACAACCTCCAAAGCAACACTCTTTTCATGAAAAAATTCTTTTCAATTGATATATTTATCAATGATATGGTATAGAAAAATGCGCTATTACCTTTCATTTCTTATCACAAAAGAGTTTAAAATTGCAAAAAAGCTATAAGCTCTGATGCAGTTGACAAGTATTGAACACACGCCTTAGAAGTTATTATATTAACAAAGTCTACTAATTTGAATTGTCATTCAATATCAACTATACTTATTAATAAACGTATGAAGAATTAGCTTTACTGAGGTAGACATTTAATAAAATACAGGAATATTTAATCCTTTCTATGTTTCAGGAAGCACTCCTTAAAATCAAGTTTGTTCTGAAAATTGACAAGCCTTATCAAAACCACTGGTCGAGAATTGATATATCCTTTTATCTATTTCGGCATTCTTTACACTCAACACGAAACACCTAACAGGAATAAGTAATCGTATAAGTAATGTGTATGTGTTCTAGTATTCACATATTGGAATCAGATTATTTCCACCAAAATCGGGCAGTGATCGGAATGTTTCGCTTCAGGTAAAATAGCCACTCTTTTTAAGCGGTTTTCCATCGGTTGGGAAGCCATATGGTAATCGATGCGCCAGCCTTTGTTATTGGCACGGGCATTGGCACGGAAGCTCCACCAACTGTAGTGATGCGGCTCCTGGTTAAAATGGCGGAAAGTATCGATAAAGCCACCTTGGATAAAACCACTCACCCATTCCCTTTCTTCGGGTAAAAAGCCGGAAGAAGTAGCATTGCGCACCGGGTCGTGTATATCAATTGGTTTATGGCAAATATTATAATCACCGGAAATGATCAGGTTGGGGCGTTCTTTTTTAAGTTTGTCAACATAAGGCTGAAAATCTCCCAGAAAACGCATTTTGATCTCTTGACGGTGATCACCACTGCTACCGGAAGGGAAATACACGCTCATCACGGAAACATCACCGTAATCAGCCCTTAACACCCGGCCTTCTTCATCGATATAACCTATACCACAGCCTACTTCTACATGGTCTGGTTCTCTTTTGGTGAGGATACCCACCCCGCTGTAACCTTTCTTTTGGGCGCTGTGCCAAAAGCTTTGATAACCCAGTTCTTCAAAAAGGAGCGATTCGATCTGTTCCGGCTGTGCCTTGGTTTCCTGTAGGCAAACCACATCGGCATTAGCCGCTTTTAACCAATCCTGCAGGCCTTTTTTCAGGGCAGCCCGTATCCCATTTACGTTATAAGAGATAATTTTCATCTGTTAGTTTTAATCTTTTCATAGTCAGATGGAACTTACTACAACCAAATAATTATTTGGTTGTAGACGTTTCATGCGATATTCCGTTTAAGCAAAAGTTAAAATTTACCGCTAATATTGAAAGTTTAATTGCTGATTTGAGGTTCGGGTTTATTTATGTCGGTCTGATCTTGATTCCTGCCATCAGTTGGTCGCAGGAAACCACTAGCCTTTGGAAGCCTGACCGTCAGCAACTTGCTCTTCCTCCTGTCGATTCGATTTTTCTGGATACGGCCTTTGTGCTGGAAACTACTCTACAGATCAGGGATAACAGGAATAATCTATTGGAAGCCCCTAATTATGAGTTAAAAGAAGGTCAGCAGGGTTTTTATATCCTCTTTAAAGAAACCCGGCAGGATACTCTCCAAATTAATTACAGGGTTGCCAGCCTCAATCTCAGCCAGTATTTCAGGCACAAAGACACTATGCTTATCCTGCCCGCTACCCAAAAACCCGCTTTTCTCTACGAATATGAAAACCCCTCCTCCAGTTTTGCTCCTTTCAGGGGATTGAATTCCAAAGGCAGTATCAGCCGTAGTATTTCAGTGGGTAACAACCAGGATGCCGTACTCAACAGCTCACTTAACCTGCAACTGGCCGGTAATCTCGGCAATCAAACCGAAATACGCGCCAGTATTACCGATAACAGCATCCCCGTACAAGCCGATGGTTTTACCCAGCAGTTGCGGGAATTTGACCGGGTGTACATCGAATTAGAGAATCCCGATTTCGGACTGCTCCGGGCAGGGGATTACAATATAACTTCCGCGCAGAATTATTTTCTACAATTTGATAAAAGAGTAAGTGGGGCGGGAATTTTTACCAGCCCTGGCAACGAGAATGCGCATTGGCCCATCCAGGTGCAAGGCGGTATTGCCCGTGGAAGATTTGCCCGTAACCGTTTCCAGGGAACAGAGGGCAACCAGGGGCCTTACAAGCTCACCGGGGCTAATGGAGAACAATTTATCATTATCATTTCCGGTTCTGAAAGGGTGTATATTGACGGAGTGCTCATGAAGCGCGGGGAACAATACGACTATGTGATCGACTACAATGCCGGGGAGATCACTTTTACCGCCTTGCAGCCTATTACCAAAGAACGCAGGGTAGTAATAGAATTCCAGTACACCGAGCAAAATTACCTGCGTTCGGTGGTTTTTGGCAGTGGCGGTTATCAAAGCGAAAAACTGAAAACTTCAGTTCAGTTTTACTCTGAACAAGACAGCAGAAACCAGCCTCTCACAGACGAGATAACCGATCCCGAAAAAGAAATATTGAGCAATATAGGCGACCGCCTGGACGAAGCGCTTATTAGCACTATCAACCTTTCTGACTACTCCCCTGACCTGATCCTTTACCGGCTTACCGATACCCTGGGGTTTGATTCGGTTTTGGTCTACACCACCGACTCTACCGGGCTGTTATATCAGGCTTCCTTCGCTTTTTTGGGCACTAACCAGGGTAACTACATTCTTACCCAAAGCAATGCCAACGGAAGGGTTTTTGAATGGGTGCCCCCTTTGAATGGGATACCCCAGGGAAGTTATGAGCCTGTTAAGCAATTGGTCGCTCCCAACCAGCTGCAAATATTGACCGTAGAAACCGAGGCGCAGCTCAACGATAACCATAAACTGCAGGTAGACCTGGCCGGGAGCAGGAATGACCTCAACCTTTTCTCTTCACTTGACGAAAATAATGATGTAGGTACGGCAGGGCGTATTCAGTACGAAGGCAAGAAAGAAATAGGTGAATCCGAACTTTTTGGCTCGGCCCGTTACGAGTTTAACCAGGACAATTTTACTACCATTGAGCGCATCCGCAGAGTAGAATTTGCCCGCGACTGGAATTTACCGCTCAATTTTAACGGTGGACTGCAGCTGGCCGGGGCCTCTGTTGGAATAAAAAAGCAACAAAACCAACTGGCCTACATTACCGAATTTATGGGCCTTAGCGGTTATGAGGGTTTTAAAAACTCCCTGGCCGGCAAACTGAAAACAAAAAAAACCAAAGGCTTTCTAACTGCTTCCTGGCTTACTACCACCGATAGTGTTACTTCTTCAGATTTTTTGCGGGAGCAGGGGGAGTTCATCTACTTTTTGACTTCCAACTACTGGGCTGGTCTTCGCTCTGTTGGAGAGTGGAATCTTCGCAGTAATATTGGCACTGACAGCTTGAATATAAACAGCTATAGCTTTTTTGAATACCAGGTTTTCACCGGTATTGGCGACACTTCAGCCAGCTTTGTAGAACTCAGTTATTTGAGGCGTTTTGACGATACTGCCAGATCCGGTGAACTGCTGCGCTTCTCAGAGGTCAACACTTATGGTTTGCGCTCCAACCTCAAGACCAACTTCAACAGTATATTAAGGGCTTATATTAACTTTCGCAATCTCAAAGTTCTACAACCGGAAGAGAGGGAGATCGAACGCACCATTACTTCCCGTCTCAATTATACGCAACGCCTTTTTCAGAACTCTATTATCAGCACCACTTTTTACGAAACCGGCTCAGGAACTGAACCTTTGCGGTCCTTCAGCTATATTGAAGTTCCTGCCGGCACCGGAACTTATGCCCATATCGACTACAACAATAACGGTATCCGCGAGCTCAATGAATTTGAAATTGCCCCTAATCCCGACCAGGCGCGTTTTATAAGGATATTTACCCCCAACAACCAGTTTGTGCGTACTAACCTCAACAAGTTCGGCCAAAACCTCAATATCAACAGCCCTGGCAGTTGGAGTGGAAAAGAGGACTACCGCAAGACCCTGGCGCGCTTTGCTTTGCTTTTGAGTTATCAGTTAGACCGCAAAACTTTACTTTCGGGAAACGCTAACACCTTAAACCCCTTTGCTACTGTAGAAGACGACAGCCTTATCGTTTCCCTGAATAATTCTTTTCGCAGCACGGTATTTTTTAACCGTACTGCTACCAAGTTCGGGATGGATTACACTTATCTGAATTCGGATAACCGCTCTCTGCTCAGCTTTGGGGTAGAACAAAGAGCTCAAACTGAAAATACACTAAATGTGCGTTATCAGTTGAGTGATCCTTTTCTTTTTCGCGTGAGCGGAACGCATAGGAACAGCTCTAATAATTCTGCTAATTTTTCTTCGCGTAATTTTTCGATCGAAGAGTTGCGCAATAATTATTCTCTGGCTTACCAGCCTTCTGAAAGATTAATCTTAACT
The DNA here is from genome assembly GCA_028277105.1 of Owenweeksia sp. GTDB lineage: Bacteria > Bacteroidota > Bacteroidia > Flavobacteriales > Schleiferiaceae > JANQHO01. Next base: position 11,900 of record JANQHO010000106.1, read on the forward strand.
GCTATGTACAATTGGAGTAATCAGCAATCTTTTGCCGAAAACCCCAACTTTTTAGTGAGCCAAACTGCCGGTTTGGAGTTCTCTTACAACCTCGCGGAAAGCATCTCCCTGCAAACCGAATGCAATTATATTTTCAACGGTTTTGAAGGTAGTGTTTCCAATCCTGCTGCCTTTGAAATGCTGCAGGGACTGGAACCGGGCGATAATGCCACCTGGGCTTTAAACCTGCAAAAAACCTTCAGGAAGAATATCCTCCTCACCTTAATTTACAACGGACGGATGAGCAGGGGGAATCAGGCTATTCATACCGGCAATTTGCAGATAAAAGCTTTCTTTTGATTCATTTAAAAAAATTTAATATTTTAAGAATGAAAAACATCTACTCTTTTGATTACTTATTTACAAGATTTTATCAGTATTTTTTATCCCAAAATTTGCCTGGGCTGTAAGCAACCCCTGGTTAAAAATGAGGAACTCTTATGCCTCCACTGCTTACTCAACCTGCCTCAAACCAATTTCCACCTACTGCCCGATAACAAAATCCAGAAAATATTTACCGGCCGGCATCACTTTCACAAAGCAACGGCTTTCCTCTACTTTGCCAAAGGAGGTATTGTACAATCTATCCTGCATCATCTTAAATACAAGAATTACCCGGAAGTGGGAATACTGATAGGCAAGATTATGGGCACTAAGCTCGATGAAGACGGCTTTTTTAATGACATTGACTTGTTAGTACCCGTGCCGCTTCATCCCAACAAACAAAAGAAAAGGGGCTACAATCAAAGTGATATGATCTGCCACGGACTGGAAAAAGCCGTGGGTATTCCCATTTCCAGCCAAAACCTGATGCGTACTGCCTTCAGTGAGAGCCAAACCCGCAAATCCCGTTTTGACCGTTGGCTGAACGTGGAAAAGATCTTTGCGATCCAAAAAGCGGAAGACTTTATTGAAAAGCATCTTTTACTGGTTGACGATGTAGTAACTACTGGCTCTACCGTAGAAGCATGCGCCAACAAGCTCATAGAAATTCCCGGTGTAAAAGTAAGTCTGCTCACCCTGGCCCATGCCTGATTTAAGGTACGATTTTTTCAAACTGGTAAATCTTATTGATCTGCTTAATTTAGCCGCATCGTAAAACACCGGAATTTCTTGAAGAAATTTTTAATTTTTATTCTGGCCTTAGTGGCCTTTGAGTATTTTTTATCATCCTGTGCCGGAATAGCTTCTCCTGGTGGTGGACCCCGCGATACAACAGTACCTGAGTTGGATACTTCTTATCCGCCAAACTTCTCACTTAATTTTAACAGTAAGGAAATAACGTTGATTTTTAATGAGTACATCACCCTCAAAAATGCCAATCAGCAAATCATGCTTTCCCCTCTTACTGATGAAAAACTGGAAATCAAAAGCCGGGCAAAAGTGGTTACTATTGAGTTACCTGACACATTACTGGAGAATACTACTTACACCTTGTCCTTTGGCAGTTCCATCACCGACTTTACTGAGGGTAATGTAAACGATAAATTCAAGTACATTTTTTCTACCGGGGATTTTATAGACAGCCTTTTACTGAGCGGAAATATTACCGATGCTTTTACCAACGAGCCCGTTAAGGAAATGTTGGTGGCTTTGTACGAACTTGAACAAACTGATTCTCTGAATTTGGACTCTCTGCCCTACAAACGTATCCCCACCTATTACACTTATACCGATGAGCTGGGTTATTTTAAATTAGAATACCTGAAGTACGGAAGATTTATGTTTTTGGCTTTTAATGATAAGCGGGGAAATTTTAAATTGAATACCGGAAATGAGGAGATGGCCATATATACTGAACTGATAAATATGACAGACAGTATTGAGCCTTTAAGATTAAAAAGCTTTAAACCCCTGGCCAACAGGCGATTTTACGGAGCCCGTTTAAAAGAAAAAGGCAAAGTACAACTTTCCTTTAGCCAGCCTGTTCCCGATATTGAAGTAGAGCGGATTTTCCCAACCAGAGAAGTAAACCGGGATAGTGTTTTCATAGAGCTCAACGAAAATAAGGATACTCTTTTTTACTGGTTTGAAGACAATGGATTGGATTCCATTAAATTAAAAGTTAGCGGATATGAAAATATTGATGATACCAATCTGGTGCGGATAATAGACTACGAGAGCCCTGAGCTGAGTTTAGATGTTGCCGATACTGAAATAAAATCAGGTGAAAGCATTAAAATTAACGCTAACCTACCTGTAACAAAAATCGACAGCAGTAAGATATACCTATACGACAGTCAGGATACTATTCCTTTTTCTGTTGAATTTAAAGCGCGTCCCGCCAAGGAATTTCTTATCAAACCGGCTGCATATCCCTCAAATATGAGCCTTTCTTTGCTAGAAGGGGCAGTTAAGGGTTTTTTTAACACTGAAAGCGATTCTCTTAAAAGCAGTCTGAGAACACTCAAAGGGGAAGATCTCGGCAATCTTAAATTTATTGTTGTTGCTGACTCTGTACAGGATTATGTTCTGATCATGACCAATCCAACGGGAAAAGAAGTGGTAAACGAAAGTTTTAGGGGCTACCTTACAATTGATCTGAAAAGAAAAAAACCAGGGGAATACAAGGCCTACATTATAAAAGACCGCAATAGAGATGGCAAATGGACTCCCGGTAGCTTCATCGATAAAAGATTACCGGAAAGTGTGATCTATTATCAGGATAAAATAGAGATAAGAGCAAATTGGGATATAGAGCTGGAATGGAAAGTTAAAGAACCTTAAACGGATCTGCATCATTGAGAAAGCCAAAACGCTCCCTTGACTTTTTCATTTTCTCTTTGTCCAGTACAACAGTTTGCACCTGCTCTTTACCCGGCTCTACATTACTTATCAGATTACCCAGTTCATCATAAACCCCTGAACTACCGTCATGATAAACCTTATTACCGTCAAAACCTATCCGGTTTAATCCGGCTACAAAACACATATTTTCAATAGCCCGGGCTTTTAACAAACTGCGCCAGGCCTCCGATCTGCGTTCCGGCCAATTCGCTACAAAAAGCATAAGGTCTGAATGTTCAGCATTTCTGCACCATACCGGAAACCTGAGATCATAACATATTAAAGGTGTTATCTGCCAGCCTCTGTAGTTCACAATCAGTTTCTTTTCTCCGGGGCTGTAAACCCTTTCTTCTCCCGCCAAAGTAAACAAATGCCTTTTGTTATAAGTGTAGTACTCCCCTGCTGGAGTAACGAAATAAAGGCGGTTGTAGAACTTGTCTTTGTCTTTTACGATTATACTGCCACAAATAGCAGAGTCTTTTTCTTCTGCCCGGGTCAGCATCCACTGAAGGGTTTCCCCTTCCGGGGAATCCCACAATTTGCCAGGATCCATACTGAAACCCGTACTAAACATTTCCGGTAATAGAATTATATCTGTTTCCCGGGCAGTATTATCTATCAGATGATCAAGGTGTGTAAGGTTGGCCTGCCGGTTTTCCCAGCTCAGATCAGCCTGAACAAGAGTAAGCTTCAGTGTTTCCATAAAGCGGAATATATAAAAAATGTAAGGGCAGTGAAATCACTGCCCTTACGTAATTACTAACCAAATAACACCTAATAGAAACTTTAGAGTTTTAGGTAATGTCGCTAACACCTAAATATAACACAAATATAATTTTCGATACCTAAAGAAGCAAGATTTATTTGTTTATTGAGAAGGACTTACGCCAAGTAATGCTGTTACAAATACTTATGCAGGTGCAATTTTTATTTTGCATCTCACCTGCCTGATTTTAAAAATTCTTATCTTTGACTAGAAGAGCTTGTAAAGTTTTTTCATTTTTATGTTTTAGTTTTCGTAAGGCCAACCTGAGGGTTGGCCTTTTTTTATTTATTTATCGAAGAGTTGCATGTTTAAAAAATTTGCTTACTTTAGTTTTCAATTAACAAGGTCTTCATTTTTATAGGGAAATAGGGTTAGTAATCTACAAATTCGATTATCCTTGTTAATACAAAGCGGGAGTGCAGAGTCTCCCGCTTTTTCTTTAATAATCCCGATTAACAATTACTTAAGATACTATTAAAATAAAGAAAGCCCTGCTATACAGGGCTTTTAAAATCTCTTGGGTTTTGTATTCTCACTTTTCAGATGTGATACCAGCAGAGAGATACTCCCTGTTCATTCTGGCAATATTTTCTAAAGATATCCCTTTGGGACATTCTGCTTCACAAGCTCCGGTATTAGTACAGTTCCCAAAGCCTTCCAGATCCATCTGATGTACCATATTTAAAACCCGATCCTGAGCCTCTACCTGGCCTTGTGGCAACAGGGCAAACTGAGAAACTTTGGCCGATACAAAGAGCATAGCCGAAGCATTTTTGCAACTGGCTACACATGCTCCACAACCGATGCAAGTAGCAGCTGCAAACGAGTTGTCTGCATCTTCCTTTTCTACTGGGATAGCATTAGCATCCTGAGTATTACCTGAAGTGTTAACACTAATAAAGCCTCCGGCAGCCATTACGCGGTCAAAAGAACTCCGGTCTACCACCAAATCCTTTATCACCGGAAAGGCGGTAGCTCTCCAGGGCTCAATGTGAATGGTATCACCATCCTCGAACTGGCGCATGTGAAGCTGGCAGGTAGTAACCCGTTTACCCGGACCGTGAGCCCGGCCATTGATAAACATGGAACAACTCCCACAAATTCCCTCACGGCAATCATGGTCAAAAGCTACCGGTTCTTTTCCTTCCTCGATAAGTTGCTCGTTCAATATATCCATCATTTCCAAAAAAGAACTGTCAGGTGAGATATCAGAAACCTGATAAGTTTCCATTCTACCTTTATCATTCTGGTTTTTCTGTCTCCAAACTTTCAGAGTAAGATCTAATCCTTTTGCTGTTGACATATCTTAACTTTAGCTTTTATATTATTTATAGGAGCGCGTTTTTAGCTCGATATTCTCGTAATTAAGGGCTTCCCTGCGCATAACTGCTTCGGAAGGTTCTCCTTTGTATTCCCAGGCAGAAACAAACGTATAGTTTTCATCGTCTCTTACGGCCTCACCTTCTTCGGTTTGGTACTCCTCGCGGAAATGACCTCCACAAGATTCGTTTCTTTCCAAGGCATCACGGGCAAATAATTCCCCTAATTCCAGAAAATCTGCAACACGTAAGGCCTTCTCCAGTTCCTGGTTGAGTTCATCTGCCGATCCGGGAACATTTACTTCTTTCCAGAACTCCTCCCGGATCTGCCTAATTTCTTCAATAGCTTCTTTTAAACCTTGTTCATTCCGTGCCATGCCTACTTTATTCCACATTACTTTACCAAGGCGCTTATGGAAGTGGTCCACTGATTTGGAACCTTTGTTATTGATCAAAGTATTGATACGGTCTTTTACCGCCTTTTCTGCCTCGTCAAATTCTGGTGTATCGGTAGGAATAGCACCTGTACGGATATCATCTGCCAGGTAATCCCCAATGGTATATGGTAAAACAAAGTATCCATCGGCCAGGCCCTGCATTAAGGCAGAAGCACCCAAACGGTTTGCTCCATGATCCGAAAAATTAGCTTCTCCAATAGCATAACAACCAGGAATGGTAGTCATCAGATTGTAATCAACCCAAACCCCTCCCATCGTATAGTGTACAGCAGGATATATTTTCATAGGGGTTTTATAGGGATTGTCACCGGTGATCAATTCATACATCTGAAAAAGATTACCATACTTTTTCTCTACGGTTTCTTCCCCTAATTTTTTGATCTCGCTATCAGAGGCATTGTGTATACCCCTTACATTGGCCTCTTCACGTCCATATCTTTCAATAGCAGAGGCAAAATCCAGAAAAACAGCTTCTCCGGTTTCATTGGTACCTACTCCATAGCCAGCATCGCAGCGCTCTTTGGCCGCACGGGAAGCCACATCACGCGGTACCAGGTTGCCGAAGGAGGGATATCTTCTTTCCAGGTAGTAATCCCGGTCTTCTTCTTTAATATTGGTTGGTTTAAGCTTTCCTGCTCTTACGGCTTCAGCATCTTCTTTCTTTTTAGGCACCCATATCCTACCGTCATTGCGCAACGATTCCGACATCAATGTCAATTTGGATTGCTGGTCACCGTGCTGCGGAATACAGGTAGGATGAATTTGTGTGAAGCAAGGGTTAGCAAAAAAGGCCCCTCTCTTGTGTACTTTCCAGGCAGCCGAAGCATTGGAACCCATGGCATTGGTAGACAAAAAGAAAACATTCCCATAGCCTCCTGAGGCAATTACTACCGCATGGGCAGAATGCCTTTCGACCTCTCCGGTAACCAGGTTACGGGCAATGATGCCACGCGCCTTGCCGTCCACAATTACCAGATCCATAAACTCATGACGGTTGTACATCTGTATCTTGCCTTTACCTATCTGACGCGACATAGCCGAATAGCAACCCAACAAAAGCTGTTGCCCCGTTTGACCCTTGGCGTAAAAAGTACGCGAAACCTGCACTCCTCCAAAGGATCGGTTGTCCAGCAGGCCTCCGTAATCGCGGGCAAAAGGAACACCCTGGGCCACACACTGGTCAATGATATTGGTCGATACTTCTGCCAGGCGGTAAACGTTAGCTTCACGCGAACGGTAGTCGCCCCCTTTTACGGTATCGTAAAAAAGGCGGTAAACGGAATCTCCGTCACCCTGATAATTCTTAGCGGCATTAATACCACCCTGAGCTGCAATGGAGTGAGCCCTGCGGGGTGAATCCTGGTAACAAAATGCTTTTACATTATAACCCAACTCCGCCAGGGTAGCCGAAGCTGAACCACCGGCTAAACCGGTTCCCACTACAATTACATCGATAAGACGCTTATTAGCAGGGTTAACCAGCCTGATGTTGTTCTTGTGATTCGTCCACTTATCGGCAAGTGGTCCTTCAGGTATTCTTGAGTCTAATACTGACATACTTCTTTAGAATTAAAGAGAGTTTATATAGTGAAACAGTGCGATAAAGACAAAGCCGGCAGGAATAATTATCGCGTAAATATTACCTAGTTTCTTAATGACAGGGGTATATTTTTTATGACGGGCGCCCAACGACTGGAAAGCTGATTGAAAACCGTGCAGCAGGTGTAGTGACAATAAGACAAATGAAATAACATAAAGGAAAACCCGGATAGGGTCTTCAAATTTGTGAAGCAATTCTTCATAATAGCGATTGGGATCTGCGGGATTGAATTGAATGTATTTGTAATTCATTTCAGGGATCCAGAAATCGTAGAAGTGTAAACCCAGAAAGGCCAGTATTACCAGGCCAGACCAGATCATATTTCTGGACATCCAGGTGGAATTGGCATTGCCAGCGGTTTTAACGTATTTCACAGCCCTGGCTTTTCGGTTTCTGGCCTCCAGTACAAACCCCATAATGAAATGAAAGACCACACCAAAGATGAGAATGGGCTGCAATGCAAACTGCACCAAGGGATTAGTTCCCATGAAGTGAGACAGCTCGTTGAACAATTCCTCGCTGAAGGTGGATGTCACATTAATACTGAAGTGTTGTAACAAAAAAATGATGAGAAATAATGCTGACAGTGCCATCGCCACTTTCCTGCCGATGGAAGAATTGAAAATTCCCGACTTGGATGCCATATATGAAGACAGTTTTATTAACGCTAAGCAAAAGTAAGATGCAGATGTTCACCTATCAAATCCCTGACTTATTTAGAATTATTATATAATGTTTTTTCCGGTGAAATGGTTCATCCTTGTACAAGTTTCTAAATTTGCCGACAAACAGAACATATAATGCGTTACCAAAAAATAGATCCTTCCCTCTTTATTCACAACCGAGGAAACTTTATTAAGCACTTAAAACCTAAATCACTGGCGGTATTCAACTCTAACGACATTATGCCCACTAATGCTGACGGTACTATGCGTTTCATGCAGAATAAAGATCTATTTCATCTCAGCGGGGTAGACCAGGAAGAATCTATTCTGGTAATTTTTCCGGATGCTTTTGACCCCAGGCAGCGCGAAATGCTCTTCATGAAAGAAACCAATGAACACATTGCCCGCTGGGAAGGCGCCAAACTCAACAAAGATCAAACAACCGAAGTTTCCGGTATTACTTCTGTGTATTGGTTAAGTGACTTTGAAAAGATTTTTAAAGATGTTATGAGCCAGGCGGAATATGTATACCTGAATTCCAATGAACACTTGCGCAATGCTTCTGAAGTAGAGACCAGGGACGATCGCTTTCGCAAATGGTGTCTTGAAAAATACCCTTTGCACAACTACCAACGCAGTGAGCCAATTATGCACCAGTTAAGAGCCGTGAAATCTCCCCTCGAAATAGAACTGCTGCAAAAAGCATCGGATATTAATACCAGAGCTTTCCTTCGTGTACTAAAAGCCATTAAACCGGGAATAAAGGAATACGAACTCGAAGCTGAGTTTATCCATGAATATACTGTTAACGGCAGCACCGGCTTTTCTTACGAACCCATTATCGCTTCCGGTGAAAATGCTTGTGTATTGCATTACATTGAAAATACAGATACCTGCCGGGACGGAGAGCTCATTTTATTTGACTGCGGTTGCTGGTATGCCAATTATGCTTCTGACGTTACCCGGGCCTTTCCGGTAAACGGAAGATTTACAACACGACAAAAACAAGTTTACGAAGCGGTATTGCGAGTACAAAAAACTTCCCTGGAGATGTTACGTCCCGGTAATCAATTGCACGAATACCATAAAGAAGTTGGTAAATTAATGGAAAGCGAACTAGTTGGCTTGGGCTTATTGGATCACACTGACATCAAAAACCAAGATCCCGACTGGCCAGCTTACAAAAAGTACTTCATGCATGGAACTTCACATTACCTCGGTTTAGATGTACACGATGTTGGCCTGTGGACAACTAAAATGGAAGTGGGTAATGTTTTTACCTGTGAACCCGGCATTTATATTCCTGAGGAAGGCATCGGTATCCGCATTGAAGATGATATTGTAATTGGCGAAAAGGGAAACCTCAACCTTACCAGCGGAATTCCCAAAGAGGTGGATGAAATAGAGGAATACATGAATTCCTAAGGTGAATACTTTCATTTATAAAAATTCTTCTTTCAGCTTTACTGACGAAGCCAGAGGGCCTGCTATTATCTTTTTGCACGGCTTCCTGGAAAACCGCTTCATGTGGAAAGAGGTAACGGCTGCTTTACCTAATTCCTATCGCAAGATTTGTCTGGACCTTCCCGGACACGGGCAATCGGAAAATTTAGGTTACATCCATACTATGGAAGATATGGCCGGAGTGGTGGAAGCCCTGATGGATCATTTGCGTTTGAAAAAGGCTTTTTTGATGGGTCATTCTTTAGGCGGTTATGTTTCTCTTGCTTTTGGTGATAAAAAACCTGAAAAAGTGAGAGGCATTATCTTGATGAATTCTACGGCCCGGTCCGATTCCGAAGAAAAGAAAATAGCACGGGACAAAACCATAGAGCTGGTTAAAAAAAGCCACAAACCTTATATCCGGCAAGCTATACCCAACCTTTTCAGGCCCAAAAACCGCAGATTATTGCTGGACAAAGTCAATCATGCCAAGAACGAGGCCCTCAATACTTCCAAACAGGGGATTATAGCTGCTTTGGAAGGAATGAAGATACGGGCTGATCACGAAGTTATGCTGCACTTTGCTCCTTATAATTTCCTATTTGCTACTTCTCCTCACGACCCCATACTTCCATGGGAAAATCTTAAAGATCAGACAAAAGCCCATAAAGTCACTCCCCTGATTATGGAAGGAGGTCACATGGCACACTTTGAAGATTTTGATATGCTCATTCCTGCTCTTAGAAAGTTTTTGAAAGCTAATCTTTAGGATTTATTCAGTAACGAATCCCAACCCTGAGCATTGAGCTTGATCGCTTTATTATCGCGCGTTATCAGGTTCATACCATCCGACTCTTCCGTTACATGACCTATTACGGTTAAGTTGGGGTTCGCCTTGATCTTATCGTGATCATTAATATCGATAGTAAAAAGCAATTCGTAGTCTTCGCCCCCATTTAAAGTTACAGTTGTTGTGGTAAGCTTAAATTCTTCACATAATTTGTATACCGAGGGATCTATCGGGATCTTCTCCTCATAGAGCCTCACTCCCGTTTTGGATTGCCGGCACAGATGGATCACCTCAGAGCTCAAGCCATCTGATATGTCGATCATGGAAGTAGGCTTAACTTCCAGTTTTTCCAAAAGATCAACAATATCTTTACGCGCTTCCGGTTTTAACTGCCTTTCCAGGACGTACCCAAAATCCTTTAACTCAGGCTGCATGTTCTGGTTTTCCATAAATACCGCTTTTTCCCTTTCCAGCAATTGTAAGCCCATGTAGGCTCCTCCCAGGTCACCGGAAACCACTATCAGGTCATTGGGTTTTGCTCCGCTGCGGTAAACTATATCCTTCTCTTCCGCCTCTCCTATAGCAGTTATACTTAACATCAAACCCGAATAGGAAGATGTCGTATCCCCGCCCACCAGGTCAACTTCATAAACATCACAAGCCAGCTTAATACCTTTGTAGATCTGTTCCAGGAACTCTACGCCAAAACGGTTCGATACTGCCAGGTTTACTATAATTTGGGTGGGCCGGGCATTCATAGCATATATGTCAGAAAGATTGACTACAACTGATTTATAGCCTAAGTGCTTGGGAGGGACATAAGTAAAATCAAAATGTACCCCTTCCACCAATGCATCAGAGGTAACAAGGGTTTGTTTGTTTAAGAACTCCAATACGGCACAATCATCGCCCACCCCTTTGATAGAGGAAGCTTTGATAAGCTTTATCTCTTTAGTAAGGTGATCTATGAGTCCAAATTCTCCTAATTTGTCAATAGGGGTAAACTTTTCTTCCTTCTCTGCCATAGGGCAAAGGTATCAAATCATCGCAGGAGGGTAATGGCTCCTTTTTTCTCCCTTGTATCGTCCCGGCAGATAATAGTATCATTTCCCAGGTCGAGATCGAACATCGGGTACTCCACCTCAACCTCAACCGTATCTGTAAAGGTTACGCAGGCATTGGTTACTCTGACCCAATAAGTACCACTTTGCGAAACGTATAAACGATCAGATGAGCTTCCATTGCTCCATTGATATACATTGTTGACACCTGGTGGGGCTTTAAGAGTATCTTCTGTTAAGACGCAGATGTTACGGTCTCCACTGAGATTTACATGAAGAGGCTGGTCAGTAATTATCTCTACTGTATCGGTAGTACTACCGAAATTGTTGGTGACTTTGACCTAATAAATACCGGAAATTCTTACAACAATATTAGAAGATGTAGCTCCCGTGCTCCATACATAGGTAGAATTGGGATTGTAGGCATTTAAGGTTATGGAATTACCGGTGCAAAAACTGATCTTTGAGCCAAGACTAACCTGAGGCTTACAGCCTTGCGCGAATATATTATTACTAAAACAACAAATTAAAATAAGAATCCCTCCAACTATTTTCATCCCAAACTTCATAATGATTCAAAGAAACTGATCGGTGTATTATTAAATTTTCAATAGGACAAATGCAGGAATTGTTTTGCAAAAAACAATAATCGTAAATTAAATTGATCTGCTTATTTATGCTAACAATCAAAATACCCTTCAAATTTGAGTTAGTTCCTTACCTTTGCATTAATTTTGACTAATTCTAAATAGCCATGATAAAAGTTTCTGATTCAGCGCGTAACAGGCTTGAGGTTTTAATGAGAGAAAAGGGCCAGGAATTGGGAAGCACTTATGTAAGAGTAGGTGTTACCAGCGGTGGTTGCAGCGGTTTATCATACAATCTGGATTTTGACAACGAATTGAAAGACACTGATAAACTATTTGAAGACCAAGGTGTTAAAATCCTGATCGATAAAAAAAGTTTTTTATATCTGATAGGCACTACTTTGGAATATAGTGGAGGATTGAATGGAAAAGGCTTTAGCTTCAACAATCCCAATGCATCCCGTACCTGTGGTTGTGGAGAAAGTTTTGCCGTATAAATGTAAAGAAAACATCTATGAGTGATGAAAACCAATTACTGGAAGAAGTAACCCAATCGGAATATAAATATGGCTTCTATACTAATATTGAATCCGATAAAGCCCCTCCGGGCCTCAACGAGGAGATCATCCGCTTTATTTCAGCCAAAAAAAATGAGCCGGAATGGATGACCGACTGGCGGCTGGACGCTTTTAAGAAGTGGGAAAAGATGAAGGAACCCACCTGGGCCAACGTTGTATATCCCGCCCCTGACTTTCAGGCCATCTCTTACTATTCTGCTCCAAAAAAGAAAAAGCAACTGGATAGCCTCGATGAGGTCGATCCTGAGCTATTAAAAACCTTCGAAAAACTCGGTATTTCGCTGGAAGAACAGAAAAGACTGACCGGTGTGGCCATGGATGTGGTGGTGGATTCCGTTTCCGTCAAAACCACTTTTAAAGAAAAGCTGGCCGAGCTGGGTATTATTTTTTGTTCTATCTCGGAAGCCATACAGGAACACCCTGAGTTGATTAAGAAATACATAGGAACAGTAGTTCCCAAATCCGATAACTTTTATGCCGCTCTTAATTCCGCTGTTTTTACCGATGGTTCCTTCTGCTACATTCCCAAAGGGGTGCGTTGCCCCATGGAATTATCCACTTATTTCCGCATCAACGAAGCCGGAACCGGGCAGTTTGAACGCACTCTGGTAATAGCTGATAAAGGCAGCTATGTGAGTTATTTGGAAGGTTGTACCGCTCCCATGCGCGATGAAAACCAGCTACATGCTGCGGTAGTCGAGCTGATTGCTCTGG
>JANQHO010000146.1 GCA_028277105.1 Owenweeksia sp.
CAAATTTGGTATACGTACCCGAGCTTACATTTGCAACTGAAGGTAGACCTCCCACAGAATTTGCACCAGTAGCAATGTCAGAATCAAAGGCGTATTCAAAGTGCCAATAGTCCCCTGTTTCGTAGCGGCTGTTTAATTCCGTACTGGCCCCCATTAATAAAGAGACCCTAATCGAATCCCCCTGGTAAGGGGAAACATCCAGTGTCTTAAACATGAAATAGCCGGGTTCACCACTACCTAGTGGATTATCGGACGCATCCATATCTTCTCCTCCAAAGGCGTAATTCCCCTCATAACCAGAGTAGGCTTGAAAAAAGTTTCTTCCCGAAGTGGTAGAGGTTGGATTAGGCCCAGCTGGATGTGTGTTGATATTCCATCTCGTCCAAACATCACCGGTACCGTCATTAAAAGAATTGGATCGATAGCTTGAGCCTTCACCATTACTTTCTAAATCCTCAGAATATATCAGCGTTTGTGCAAATGACTCTAATGAAATTAACACTGACAAGGCTAAAACACTTGTTTTTAAACTGAAACTCATGGCTATACTATTTTTATGGTTTAGCCAAAAGTAAATTTTGAGTATGCCGACCTCAGAATTGGCGTATAGACGTCTTATAGATGCTATTAACTATTTAATATTGGAGTACTCAAACCGCATGGACAGATCCTTAAAAATCAATAATAAATAACTGTAATTAAGATATTTACGAGAGTTTAAAGCATAGACAAGTAACAATAGCTTTAGATTTCTGCCAATAGTGACTCTAAGCTATTTTGCCCTTCCAGTTGAAAACGCTTTTTTAGCCTATAACGGGCTTTATGAACACTTTCTAAAGATATCCCTAAAATTCTGGCGATTTCGTGAAAAGGGATATTTAAACGAACCAATGCACACAACCTCAATTCTTTATTACTCAATTTGGGATAACGCTTTAGCAGTTCATCAAAAAAATGAGGAGCTATTTGCTCAAATGCTTCTTTAAAATGATCCCAATGATTACTTTCTGTTTTGTAGACTTTTAAGTTTTTTAAAAGCTTTTGAAGCTCTTTGCTTTGATCTCCTTTGGCATCAATAAGCTTTAGTTGTTTGGTGAAGTTTTGGATAAACTCATCTTTTTGCATAACACTTAAGGACAAAAAGGTGAGTTCCCTGTTCTTCTGATCGAGATCCAGTTTTAATCGGTTTGTTGATTTTCTATTCCTCATCCAAAACCAAACTATCACGAGGAGCAAAAGGGTAACTATGAAACCAAAAACAAGGTATGTTCTCGATTTTTCGTTTTTATTGGTATTAAAATCACCAACATCTATATCTGCCATCTCTTCCTTTAAAAGCTGGGCTACCAGCACTTTGGTGAGCTCATTTCGCTTCTGATGACCAAAAACAGAATCTTCTGCTTCTTTTAAAATATCCTGAAAATGAGCCACTGACTCATAGTCCTCTCTGGTTTTATATATCTGAACCAGTTTTTCTGCAACAGATGTTAGCTCTTTAAACTTCTTTTGTTCATACCAGTAATCATATGACTCTAAGAGTAATTTTTCAGCTTCATCAAATTGCTCATAGTGTATATAAAGCTTGGCTAAATTGGCTTTATCGTGAGCAATACCATCCTCTTTGCCCAATTCGGTATTTATCTTTAAGGATTTGGTAAAATAATATTCAGCGGTATCATAAGCTTCGTTCTTAAAATGGAGAAGTCCAATATTGCTGGTAACGTTGCCAATGGTTTTTACGCCCACCTCTTTGTAATTTCTCAGAGCTTCATAATAATAATAAAGGGCTGAATCTAAATCTCCTGTATTCTTAAAGCTTACAGCAATATTATTGGAATTCATAGCCAATTGTCTTTTGTTCCCAAGCCTTTTATTAATATTCATTGCTTTGCCCAGGGTTTCTTTGGCCTTATCGTACATTTCAATGTAATTGAATATCAAGGCTATTTCATTCATCACATTGGCCATTCCAACTGAGTCTTTACGAGACTCCCATATCTCTTGCGCCTCAAATAATGCCTTTAGAGCCTCAGGGTAATTTCCCATTTGAGAATAGGTTGAACCAACATTTGTAAGATTGTTGACTAGTAATTTTTCATCTGATGTCTCCCTGGCATAATCTACAATCTTGTAGTAGGATGTTAATGCACTGTCATATTTTCCCAAATGATAATACACCGATCCAATATTAGCTTCTAGTATGAGCATATACTTCTCATTCTCAACAATTGAAAACTGATTAAGGGATTGCTTAAAATATTTCAGGGCCAAAGTATAGTCTCCCCTAGCCTGTTCATTTAAACCCAATGTATTCCAACATTTGGCCATACCAAGCAAATCTTCTATAGACTGATATACCTCCAATGCTTCCTGGATCTTCACGTTGGAAGAGTCATATTCAGCTTTAATACTGTAGACTATAGAAAGGTTTAGCAAAGAGGCACTTAATTGCTCATTATCTTTAAGAGACCTGGCCAATTGAACACTTTCGTTACCGTATGCTATGGCAGATTTTGGATCGGAATATTTCAGTGACCAAACGAGTCGGTTTAAAGCTTCAGCTTTGGATATACCTTCTAATTTGGGTAAGACCTGCAAAAGGCTATCTACTTGATTTGCATAGCTAAAAGAATAGACAGTAATAAAAAAGAGTAGCAAAAAATGTTTGACTACCCTATCAATAATTAACAAATTGCCAAATTGCATTTAAGATAATACCATAATTGAATGACTTCAAAAATAGTACAATCCTAAAACCTCGTTAAGGCGTCACCTGAACAGTACCCGCTTCCAAGGGGCTTCGCACTGTTACATCAAAAGTCCCATCCGTATTATCTGTACCATCATCTGCATTAATGGTGATGGTAGCCGTACCGCTGTTAGTACCTGAGTGGTTTACCGAAATGGTATAGTTAGGATAGCTTCCGCCCACACTGATGTTGCCATTGGGAATAAGAGAGGTATTACTCGAGGTAGCTGTAACGGTTAAAGGATCGGTTTCAGGATCGTTAAGGATAAATCCTATATTGCCCGTATTGTCCTGATAGCAAATGGTTTGGTTGGGAGGTGTTACCGTAAAAGTGGGGGCAGTATTAGCAGAAGCTATTAAGGTTGGTGGTAGGCTAAAACCGCTCACATCATTCAATTCCCAATTGGCACGGTCATTCACGGAAGCTAGTATCTCAGCCCTGGTCATAGAGCTAAAGGAAGTGGAGTAAATATACCTTACATTGTCTATCTCCCAGTCCCCGCCAGACTTTACTGTACCTGAAAGATCATAGGTCCATACTGCGGTACTTCCGTTTGTAAGGCTGTTGGGCAACATACTTTCATCTGAAGTATTGGCACTGCCATCCCAATTAGAAGTGGTAGTGTTAAGAGTTGGATCGGAAGAGCCATAGCCCGAAGGTTCTACATTGTTATGGAGACCCGCTATAAAGCTAGGTGAAACCTGACTACCCTGGTAGGCGAATACCTGATCGCCTCCGCTGGAAAAGGATAAAGCTGTTCCACTAACAGAACCTGCAGAAGCACTATTACCCGTTATCAAAACCTGATCTCCTTTACTCATGGCAGACAAAGCTGTCCAGACCACCTCCGTTTCGGACGAGCTTACAAAGCCACTGGCATCCAAATAACCTTTGTCGGTAAACCTGATTTGAGTACCAGAGCTAATATTCACCGTCAGCACAAAAGAAAACTGATCCGTACCATCCGAAGTATATCCGGTAAAAGCTATATCTCCGGCAGTCAAGGTAGATTGTGAGTAGGCAATAAATGGGATCAGGAATACACAGAGAAGATAAGAATATTTATACACAGCGGAAATTTTTCGACTAATGTATTTTGATCCACTATACCCTCCTGTAAATCTTTAAGACAAGTGCTGGACTACCTGAAGACAAATGCTGGACTAAAGGGACAAGATATAGCTAACTACCTCTTCTGCAGAGCTTTTACCCATCTTTTTACTAAGACGGTATTTCGCTTTATTTACGGCATATAAGGTAACATTCAGTGTACTGGCTATTTCCCGGTTGGTCATTTTAAGCTTCAAGAGGGCGCAATAACGCAGCTCTACATTGGATAAATCCGGGTATTTTTCCGTGAGGGATTTAAAAAAGTTGGGGTGGATTTTTTCAAAATAAATATTGAAATTGCGCCAGTCGTGTTCAAAGGTTTTGCTTTGGCTAATCACTTGTTTAAGTTCATGGATTTTCTTCAAAGTAGCCGAATCTGTTTGGTCAGAAGCCTGTATAGAGTTAATGAGCTGTTCCATTTCGTGAAACAGCTCTGATTTATTGGTGATATTCAATAAATAGCCCGTTAATTGATTTTCTTTTTGGAGCAGGGCTTCCTTCAGCTTTTGTTCTTCCTTGAGCAATTGATCGAACTCATTTTGTATCAATGATTTCTCTACGGTTGCATATTTAACCCTGCGCCTTAAATAAGCAATACTCAATACAGCTATCAATACTAGCAAGACTACGATAACAATCAGATAGTTATTATTTTGCTTATTAACTTCTGCCTCTCGTTGGCTTATGATTAAGGCTTGATTCTTTTCCATTATCTCCTGCTCTTTGGCCTTTATTTGTCGCTCAATGTCCATTTGCAAGGCTTTCTTAGAGTTTTCCGCCAAATCAAGGCTATCCGTTATATCGCGGTATTGGCTCAAATAATAATGGGCTTCCTGGTATCTTCCCATGGAGCTGTAGGCCGAATTCAAATTACTCAGTATTCCTTTTTCACTTCCAATTACCCTAAGACTTTTATTCAGCTCCAGGGCTTTCAGACTGTAAACAATAGAACTATCAAAATCTCTGGTTTTAAGGTATAGCGAACCTAAATTAATATAAGAAGCCAATTCTATTCTTTCATTAGAGTTACGGAGACTCACCTGTAGAGCCTGGTTGTAATAAAAGTGTGCCGAATCATACTGTTGAGCATCTTCAAATAGAATACCCTTAAAATTAAAACCAGCCCCTGCTCTTGGGTTACCCTCCAGCTTGTCAATGGCTATAATCTCATTTACCAAATCCCGGGCTTTCCAATAATTCTTTTCTTTCCTGTAATACCTGGCCAGGCTGTTATAGCTTTGCACGAGGCTACGCTGATTACCTATTATTTTTTTTATTCTAATCGCTCTTTTCAGACAGGTTTCTGCTTCGGCATTCAGTTCCAAATCGAGATATAAAGTACCAAGATTATGGAGGGTTTTAGCGGTAGAAGAAGAAAGTGAATCTACTTTTTCATTAAGCTGTAAGGCCTGAAGATAATGATGGATGGCCTTCTGATACAATCCGATATTTTTATAACTGATACCAATGTTCATATGATCAATAGCCTGACTATGTTTTGGCAAACCGGAATTCCCATCAATTACTTCTAGTTGATAACTGATGGCCTTGGCATAGTCCCGCTGCCTTAAATAAGAGGTCCCAATATTGGATTTAACTTTTAGGATAAGGTCATCGTGATCAATCCGGGTGGCCAATTGCAGGCTCTCAAAGTAAATATTTCTTGCTTCTTTATACAGGCCGGTGGCTTCCTTTATCATACCCCATACTATATTGGATGCCACTATTTTTGCGGTATCGCTATCTTCTGTATAATGTTTTATACTCAAACCTATGGCACTATCCGCCCTTTTCAGGTCACCGATTAAATAATAACAAATAGCAATGGAATACTGAAGCTCCGGTAATTCCCTGCACTTATTCCCTTTACACAAGTTTATACCCTGCTTTAAATAGCTTATAACTTTCCTGGGGTTTCTGCGGTGAAGCTTTTTGTGAATCTCTAGGATAATACCTGGCTTGGCAGTTTCTTCAGCCAGTGATAGCGCTTTTACAAGACTGTCTTGCACCTGGGCTTTTAGCTGATTATATGGCAAGACAGCAATAAGACCAAAAAGAAAAAAACACCAAAATTTGACCATGCAGGATTTTAATGGCTAAAATCAACTTTTTTTAAAATACCATTTAAATTTACTTGAGACAAATTTAAGACATGGCCTTAAGGCGCAACCTGTACACTACCTGCATTTAGGCTACTCCTCACCATTACATCAAAAGAGCTGTCGGTATTATCCGTTCCATCATCAACATTAATGGTGATCGAAGCTGTACTGCTTAAGGCAAAAATTGCAATTATCAACCAATAATAACCTTTCCCTTTATCTCCAAAGTCTGGATTAATTCGCTAAAATCATTCCCGGATCCAAAGCATTGGGTTGAGTAATAGTAGCCGTAGCAGTACTTGTACCGCCAGATCCATCGGTTACTGTAACAGTATAAGTTCCTGCCGCTAAGGTGGAAACAGTAGCTGTTGTGGCCGAATTACTCCAGCTGTAAGTGTATGGCGTGGTTCCATCTGAAGCGGTAACCGTTAAAGAACCAGTTGATTCTCCGTTGCAAAGGACATCTGTTTGTGAAGTGATGGAAGCGGAAAGAGGAGAGGAACTTGCGGTGTTAATTTCAACTGAAAAAAGGAAATCGTTAGAAGAAAAACCTGTAGATCCAGAAAAAGCTATACCATCAGCGTAAACAGAGCTATTTGTAGCACGGGTAGCAATTGATCCGGATGTAACTGACCAGGTGTATTTATTTCCTGAAGTTAGACTAATATTAGCACTGGAAAAATCAATAATACTTCTATCTGTAAATGCACCACCAGCTGTAACTGATGCTCCTGAAATGGAACCAAGGTTGTTTCCACCTGTTCCTTCTCCTTCATAGATAGTTATGGTTAGACCTGAAGCGGCTGCAGTTGCCAATATTCCTATAGAGTTTAAAGTACCCGTTGTACATGCCACAAAGCTGTTGCCTATTGCTCCGGAAAAATTGGAACTATTCCCTACTCCTATGGTAGCTGATGGATCTGAATCAAAAGAACAAGTTCCTCCGCCACTTGGCAATGGGAAGGGTAATACAAACTCCAAATTGACATTTTCTGTTGAAATGTTTTTTGATTGGCTTGTAGCTGGCTTCCTTTCTGTAAAAAATGTAGGATCAGACGCATCTAGCTTCTCGACACCAATCACACTAAAGACTATTGTTAATGCAAGAAATCGATAAAAGTTGAATTTTTTATTTGACTTCAACCCTGCCCATCGGCAGGACACATATAACACCGATAGTGAATCTCTTAAGTAATCTTTAAGTCTCATTGCCATGCTTTAAGGACAAACATGACTAGATTAATTCAATGTCAAAAATTTTTGAAATGGACTTTATAGAGGCCGATTTTATTGTGGACAATAAATGGACGCTTTAAAACTTCATTAAAAAGGAAGTAAGATTTACTTCAGAGTGGTTGAGACCAAGCTTTTTTCTAATCCTATACCTGGCCTTTCTAACAGAATCAGGCGTAATCCCTAATAAACTAGCAACCTCTTTCATGGATAAATTAAGCCTAAACAAGGCACATAACTGTAATTCTTTGGGGGTTAAATTAGGGTACTTCGTAGTTAATTCACTAAAAAATGATTCATGAACCGATTCAAAAGATGTTTTGAATCCTTCCCAGTTCTTCTGGTTTGTTTTTAAGGTTCTCTCTAAAATTTTGATGGAGTTGTTTACTTCCTGAATCGAATTAACATCCACAGAAGAAATGAGTTGTGACTTGAACTTCTCCAGTACTTCGCTTTTTTCTGCGATGGCCATTTCCTGAGTAATGATCTTTTTAT
>JANQHO010000011.1 GCA_028277105.1 Owenweeksia sp.
AAACTCTGACCGGGCCAAAGGTGAGCGCCTTTTAGGTCAGGACCCTGAGAGCGGTAAAAATGTTTACGCTAAGATCGGACGCTATGGTCCCATGATACAGATAGGGGAGGCTGATGACGAGGAAAAACCGCGCTTTGCCAGCCTGATGAAAGGTCAGCATATTAACGATATCAGCCTGGAAGAAGCTCTCAAGCTTTTCGAGTTGCCGCGTAATCTGGGTACTCATGAAGGTAAAGAAGTACAGGCCAGTATAGGGCGTTACGGCCCTTATGTTCGCTATGGTAGCAATTTTGTAAGTCTAAAACCCAAAGAAGGTGACGATCCGTATTCTGTTACCCTGGAGAGGGCAATAGAGTTAATTAAAGAAAAACAAGAGGCTGACAAGAATAAATACATTGCCAAATTTGATGAGGAGAAGCCTATTATTGAAGTTCTGAACGGCCGTTATGGCCCATATATCAAATCCGGTAGAAAAAATTATAAAATCCCAAAAGGTACCGATCCCCAAAGTCTAACCCGTGAGGATTGCCTGGCCATTATTGAAGAAGCAGGCACTAAAAAAACTAAGCGCAAAAGCAGTAAATGATACTACAGGACTTTCTTGCTCCGGTACGTCAAAGTATACTCGACAGCTTTGCCGGGCATCATGACCAATCATGGGCCAGGCAACTGGTGGTTCACACAGAACTGGAAGGCTTACCGGATATCAGCAACGTGCAATTGGCTTTATTGGGGGTTATGGAAGATCGCGGAACCACTAATAAAGGTTCTGCTGATGCTGCAGACAAGGTAAGAGAGTATCTCTACCCTCTTTTTTTGGGCAAGTGGGATTCTCCAATTGCTGATCTGGGCAATATATATAAAGGTGAAAAACTGGAAGATACCCTGGTAGCAGTTAAAGAGGTTTGCTACCAGCTCTATAAAAACAACACTATTCCCATAATAATTGGGGGCGGCCAGCACCTCACTTATGGCCAGTACCGGGCATACGATAATATGGAACAAACTGTAAATCTGGTTTGCATCGATTCCCGTTTTGACCTGGGCAATCAAAACGAAAAGCTCAACAGCCAAAATTTTCTAAGCTCGGTTATCTTAAAAAAACCATACATTCTGTTCAACTATAGTAATATTGGCTATCAGACCTATTTCACCAACCAGGAAGAGATCGACCTGATGGAACGGATGTATTTCGATACCTTCCGGGTGGGTAGTTTTAGAAATAATATAGTTGAGGCAGAGCCTGTTTTGCGCGATGCCGACATGGTAAGTTTTGACATTTCTGCAGTAAGACAATCAGATGCTCCGGGAAACCTCACCCACTCGCCTAACGGTTTTAGTGGTGAAGAAGCTTGTGCTCTCAGCAGATATAGCGGTATTAGCGATAAGGTTACTTCTTTTGGCATTTATGAATATAACCCTACTGTCGATCAAGACGGTAGAACCGCACATCTGGTAGCACAAATGATCTGGTATTTTGCAGAAGGTTTCAATTCCCGCAAAGGGGATTATCCTTTTGCAAGTAAGAATGACTATCAAAAGTTTACCGTTTTGATAAATGAGGGAGAGCATGAACTGGTTTTTTACAAAAGCCACTTAAGCGAAAGGTGGTGGATTGAAATACCGTTTAATGAGAGCATTGCCCCCACGCTTGATCGCCATAAATTGATTCCATGTTCCTACCAGGATTATCTAAAAGCCTGTGAAAATGATCTCCCTCTCAGGTGGTGGAAGGCAATGAAAAAGGCAATTTAAGATCAAACTTTGTTTTAATTAAATTAAAGAATAGTTAAGTTTGTTATTCTCAAAATTTTATATTTGGGTTTTCAACAATTAGTTAATTGTCTGTAAACGACAAAATTGTTTATGAAGAAGATATACGTTTTAGTATTAGGGTTGGCCTCTGCATCAGCTTTCGCTCAACAGGACGTCCAGTTTACCCAATACATGCACAATAGGATATTTTACAATCCAGGTGTTGCCGGTAGCGGTGGTGCCATTTGCCTAACCGCCATTCACCGTAGCCAGTGGGTAGGATTTGAAGGAGCTCCTACCACCCAAAATGTTTCTGCTAACATTCCTATAAAGGCTATTAGAGGAGGTTTAGGAGTGAACATTACCAATGATCAGCTTGGTTTTTTTCAAAATATCAGTGCCGGCATTGGTTATGCCTACCAGGCACAATTATCAAACGGTACCTTAGGTTTTGGTTTAATGGCACATTTATATAGTAATGCTGTGAATAATGCCTTATGGAGGCCTGTTGATCCTGGACAGTTTGGGTTTCCTTCAGGAGCTACTGATCCCAGTATTGCTGCTACGGATGCCAGCGGACTTTTGTTTGATCTTTCTTTTGGTGTTTATTATGAAAGCAATAATATCTGGGCCGGTATTTCTTCTACTCGCCTGATGGAAACCAATACTGATGTAGATAATTATCCATCTCAACTTTTAGGCAATAACGTTGGCGCAGCACTTTTTACCAACGCCCGGCATTATTATGTTATGGGCGGATATAACTGGGCTATCCCATCTACTAATTGGGAACTTCGCCCGAGCACTTTAATCAAATTAGACTTCTTAGCCTCACCCCAGGCTGACGTTAACATAACAGGAGTATACAATAACAGGTTTTGGGGTGGCGTTACTTATAGGTTGACGGATGCCATTGGATTAAATGTTGGATACGAATTTTTTCAGGGTTTCAGAGGAGGATATTCATATGATATTCCCATTTCGCCTTTAGCCACAAGTGCCGGAGGCAGCCATGAAATATTTTTAACATATTGTTTCAAGGTGGAAATTCCGCCCAGGGAAAAAGGCAGTTATAAAAACCCAAGATTTTTGTAATATAGCGCACTCTCTAAAAATGAGTCGTTTATCAAAGGGAATTTAATTAGGTAGGACATGAAAAAATTGGTAATCATTTCGTTGGGGTTAAGCTTGATAGCAGCTTGCAGCAGCAACGATCATGGAGAATTGGTTGGAGTCCAGGACAGGCCTGAGTGGTATCCCTCCGAACCATACGGAATGGTCTATATACCTCAGGGCTCTTATAATATGGGTAATGCCGATCAGGATGTACCTTACAGCTTGATCTCGCCTACAAAAACAGTTTCTGTTCCAGCCTTTTGGATGGACCAAACTGAAATTACCAACAATGAATACCGTCAGTTCGTACGGTGGGTAAGAGATTCTATACTGCGTTTTCGCCTCGCTGAAGATGGATTAGTAGAAGGCTATGAATTCATTGATGCGGCAAATCTCGAAGAGCCTTCCTTTTTTGATGAATATGTATCGCTTAATTATCCTGATTCCATGCAGAGAAGGTTGAATTGGGATCCTTACCTGGAATGGGAAACGGATAGATATCCTTCTGCAGAGTATACCGAGATAATCCAAAGTATGTACCTCCCGCCCGAAGAGATGTTTATGGGCAGAAGAATGCTGGATACCCGCCAGTTAAACTACGCTTACTTTTGGATAAACAAACAAAAAGCCGCCCGTAAAGACAACAGGGTCATTTATGATTACAACGACAGTGATCAGGATGGTGAATATTTCTCTTATCGTGATTATATAAAAGAAAATAAAGAAATTTCAGATCGCAGTTCGTTTTTTGAAGGAGGAGTTATCAATATTTATCCTGATACCCTCGCTTGGATACACGATTTTACTTATAGTTACAATGACCCTATGCACGACAATTATTTCTGGCATCCCGCTTATGACGATTACCCTGTAGTAGGTGTGAATTGGAATCAAGCCAAAGCTTTTTGTAACTGGAGAACTAAACACCGGAATGAATACCTGATTAGTGACGGGGAATATCCTGAGCAGGAGTTCCGTTTACCAACAGAAGCTGAGTGGGAATACGCTGCACGTGGGGGACAAGATCTTATGACATATCCCTGGGGTGGTCCTTACGCCATGAACAGTGCGGGATGCTACTTGGGTAACTTCAAGCCAAAACGAGGCAATCTAATAGCAGAC
Source organism: Owenweeksia sp. (assembly GCA_028277105.1). Taxonomy (GTDB): domain Bacteria; phylum Bacteroidota; class Bacteroidia; order Flavobacteriales; family Schleiferiaceae; genus JANQHO01. Next base: position 3,994 of record JANQHO010000011.1, read on the forward strand.
GGTGGTTTTTATCCCGTAAAAGTAACTACTTACGCTCCTAATGAGTTTAATCTGTATAATATGGCAGGTAATGTTTCAGAGTGGACCAATACTGCTTTTGAAGCTGCTTCTTATTACTATATAAGTGACATCAGCCCAAATTTTGAATATAATGCAATTGATGGCGATGATGAAACGTTAAAAAGAAAAGTGATTCGCGGTGGTAGCTGGAAAGACGTAGCTTACTTCATGCAGGTTAGTACCCGTGATTACGAATACCAGGATACCTCCAAGTGTTATATCGGTTTCAGGACTGTTCAGAGTTTCCTTGGCAGGGATATCAAAGATTTTTAATTTAATAGTAACCTTTAATTATTTCACAGAATGGCGTTAATTGATGTTAATAGCAAGAGATTTAAAAATTTCATGGCCAAGCTTTATGGATGGGGAGCATCTGTAGTAATCCTTGGTGCAATGTTCAAGATTTTGCACTTGGAAGGTGCCGATATTATGCTGGTTGTAGGTCTTACCACCGAGGCTGTTATATTTTTCTTCTCTGCTTTTGAAAAACCACATGAAGAGTATGACTGGACGCTGGTGTACCCTGAATTGGCTGGCATGGAAGATCCAGAAGAAGGTGGAAGAAACAGAAGCCTTTCCCCTACTCAGGAACTTGATAATATGCTGGAAGAAGCTAAAATTGACAGTGAGTTGATCGAAAGCCTTGGAACAGGACTCAGAAAATTTGGTGACGCGGCCAGTAGGTTAAACGAAACAGTTGATGCAGCTACAGCTACGCAGGAATATGGAGAGCAATTATCATTAGCTGCTAAAAATATGGAGTCATTGAATGCGCTTTATGCCGTACAATTGGAAAGCTCTGCCAATCACATGGAAACACAGAATACTTTGATGGAAAAACTCAATTCTTCCATGCAGGATTCTGAAAAACTATCGGTTGAAGTATCTAACCTTGTAAACAATATGAATCAACTGAATTCTGTTTACGGTGGTATGCTTTCAGCGATGAGTATTAATAAAAATTAATTTAGGAAGTACAACCAAACAATTCTAACAATAATTTATAATCGCATATGGCGGGCGGAAAATTATCACCCAGGCAGAAAATGATCAACATGATGTACCTCGTGTTGACTGCCATGCTGGCTTTAAATATCTCTAAAGACATCCTCGAAGCTTTGACCAAGTTGAATGATAGCTTGGATCAAACGGTACAGACTGTTGATCAAAAGAATGCCGATATCTACCGGGCTTTTGATAATGCCGTTGCAGACAATCCTGAAAAAGCCAAACCCTTTAGGGACAAAGCTTATTCAGTGAAGCAGGAATCTGATGAGCTCTATGCTTACATCAACAATTTGAAAGAGGAGCTCATTAAAGTAAGTGGTGGAAAAGATGAAAATGACCTCCCTAAAAAGCTGGATGCCAGAGAGGCCCCTGCTAATTATCTTTTAAACGATAAAAATGCAACTAAGCTTAAAGAGCGGATTGAAGCTTATGAAGCGAGTGTATTGAAATATGCCGAAGGTGATGAACAGATACAAAATAATATCAAAACTCTCTTTGATACGGAAAAGAAAAAAGTAGGGGATAAAATGGTCGATTGGGAAAGTGCCAGTTTTGAACATTTTCCTCTGGCGGCTATACTTCCTTTCCTGACCGATATTCAAGCCAGGGTAAGAAATACCGAGTCGGACGTTATTAGTTTACTCAGAAGTAAAATTGATGCCGGTACCGTTAAATTTACTGGTGTTAGGGCTATGGTAATGCCTAAATCAACTTATGTTACTCAGGGGGATGAATATCAGGCAGATGTTTTTCTTGCCGCCTATGATGATACCCAGGAACCTGAAATAATTATTGGTGGTGAGCCCTTGCCTGAAGATCAGATTATAGGTGGTGTCGGAAAAATACGATTCAAAGCCAATTCTGTAGGAGAACAAAAATGGGCAGGGGTAATCAAAATAAAGCAAATTGGTAAAGGTGAAGTAGAGTATCCCGTTGAAGCCTCCTACACTGTTGCTCCTCCTTCTGTGGTCATATCCCCTACCAAAATGAATGTATTGTATCGCGGAGTAGAGAATCCGATAGAAATTGGTGTCCCTGGGGTTGATCCTGCAAAACTAAGGGTTAGCGGACCTGGTATCAGTGGCTCAAATGGTAATTATATGGCTGTAGTTACCAATGTGAAGCAAAAAGAAGTTTCTATCAGTGTGTCTGTTGAAGAAACATCTGAAGACGGCAAAACTGAAGTTATTAATATGGGTAGTAAAAAATTCCGTATCAAAGGCTTACCCCAGGCAGTAGGAAGCATTTTCGGTAAAACGGAAGGTATTATGTCTAAATCATTACTGAAAAAAGCTGAAGTCAAAGCAGCTTATCAGGATTTCCCATTTGATCTTTCCCTTAGCGTTTCTTCTTTTCAAATAGCAATTCCCGGTTTTCCTCCTGAGGATGTTAGAGGAAGTAGAATTCCCGAAAATGTAAAGCAAAGAATAGACAGGTTAAAGCCCGGTGCAACTGTTTCAATAAGAAAAATTAAGGCAAAAGGGCCTAAAGGGCTTAATGTGCCTAATATCAGTAATATCTCTATCGATGTAAATTAATAAAGCATGAGAAGGATAGTTTTTGGAATTATGACGATTGGAGCACTGTTGATTACCTCAACAGTGAAAGGCCAGGTATTGACTCCCGAAGATGACGGTATTATTCCTGATCCGCCTAAACACTATCACCACAACCAGGTTTTCCCTTACCCTTATTTGAGGGAAGCCGATATGATGTGGAGTACCCGTCACTGGGAGCGGATTGACCTGAGGGAAAAGATCAATCACCACCTCTACTATCCTATACTTGCTGTGCCTGATCGTAAAAGTCTTTACGATGTACTGGTAGATGGCATCCTCAATGAGGGCACTATTGTTGAAGTTTTTGCCGATGACCGTTTCGAGATTCCGCTTACCCCGGAACAGGTTGAAAAATATACTGCATCTGTAGATACTCTGCGCGATCCCGATGATTTCAATATTGTTCTGGCTGTAGATACCATCAGGATAACTCCTAAAGATGTTATTGCTTACGAATTGAAATCTGACTGGTATTTTGACAAACAAAGGGGTGAGATGAAAAACCGAATAATCGGTATATCCCCTGTTGTACGAAACCCCAAAACCAGTGATATCTATAACCTGTTTTGGGTTTGGTTCCCCGATGCCCGTTACGCCCTGGCCACTCATACAGCTTTTAACAATCACAATAATTCTACCCGCTTAACTTACGATCAGGTTTTTCACGTACGTTATTTTAACTCTGTTGTCCTGAAAGAAGATAACGTATACGACAGAGCTATTGCTGATTACAAAAGAAATTCACCATTAGAGCAGCTGTTAGAAGCCCAACGCATCAAGGAAAATCTTCGCAATTTCGAGCACGATCTTTGGGAATATTGATTTTGGATCATTACAAAAAAATAAATTCAAGCCCCGTTTATACGGGGCTTTTTTATATCCTGAATGCTAAAAGATGCTGAATATATAATAATCGGGCAAGGAATATCGGGAACTGTACTTTCCATGCAGTTTACAGAAAAAAATATTCCTCATCTTGTTGTCGATCAGCCTGGTCTTAGTCAATCCTCTGCTATAGCAGCCGGCCTGATCAATCCTGTTGTTCTCAAAAGGTTAAAGCTGGTTTACAATGCAGAGGAATACTTGCAATACGCCAAACCTTTTTATTTAAAATGGGAAGGGGTTCTTCAAACTCATTTTTTCCATGAATTAGCTGTTTTTCACCTGTTTTCATCTGCAGGAGAACAAAATCACTGGTTGGAAAAATCGGAGAATCCGATGTTTAAAAGCTTTTTAGGAGACATAGATACATCCCGTATAAAAAACGTTAAAAGTCCTTATGGCTTCGGGAAAATGTCTGGTACGGCCCGACTGAACACGATAGGGATGATAAATTCTTACCGGATCTTCTTGCAGGAAAAGGGACAATACCAACAAGCTGTTATAGATGAGAAAAGTCTTTCCGAAATTGCGGTCAACAAAAAAGTGATCCTGGCTAACGGTTATCTGATGAGAGAAATCCTTCCCTCTGTTTCAGATTACTTCAGTCCTACCAGAGGAGAGGTCATGATTATTGAATCGGAAGAACTTCCAAAAGACAAAATCCTTCACTCCGGTGTTTTTACCATGCCTTTAGGTAATAATCACTTTAAGATAGGAGCAACTTACCACTGGGAGAAGCTCCAAGATATAACTACCCCTGAAGGTTTAAATAAACTCAAAAACGAATTGATCAAGTTTTACAAAGGCCGTTATACCGTTAAAAAGCATATGGGAGGAGTAAGACCCAATGTAAAAGACCGCAAGCCTCTTTTGGGGAAAGTTGGGAGTAACCTTTACTCCTTTAACGGAATGGGTTCCCGGGCAGCTCTAATGGCTCCATTTCTATCAGAAATAATAGCAAATTATCTGTTAAACAATATGGATATTCCCCCCGAATACGATATCAACCGGTTTACTTCAAATTAGGACCCCGCTTTTCAGGCTTGTATTTTATAAATATATTGAGCCAGGTAATGCGCGATAGGCGGAGGATAAACGGAGAACCTAGAAGCAAAATAATAGCTAAAGCCAGCACTATATCCCAGATACCGGGATCATAGATCATACTCATAATGATATAAGTAGCCACAAAAACAGCTACCGTATAACCATAACTAACATACATAGAACCATAAAAAAAAGAAGGCTCAATTTCATAACGCAAGCCGCAGTTACTACAGTTTTCGTGCATCTGAAAAGTCTTGTTTAATTTATAGGGGTTTTTTTCTTTGAAAACCCCTCCTTCCTGGCAGCGGGGGCACTTAAACCTTACTATACTGTATATCTTACTCCCTTTTGAAAAGATGTTCATCCTATGAAGTTTACTTTTGCAAATCTATGCTAGGAATAAATAATATACACTTACAATACAACGACCGCATCTTATTTAGAAGCGTTTCATTTTTAGTCAATCCAGGCGACAAGATCGGTCTTGTGGGGAGTAATGGTGCAGGCAAATCAACTTTACTGAAGATCATCAATGGTTCCGTCAATCCCGACTCAGGTGATGTAAGCAAACCCAGGGACTTTTCTATTGGCTACCTGCCCCAGGAATTACCCCTACATGATGGAAGAACAGTTTGGCAGGAGGCGGAATCTGCTTTTAACGAGATCAAAAACCTGGAAGAAAAGATCAATCAAATTAACGAACAACTCAGTACAAGAGAAGATTATGAAAGTAAGGCTTACCTGCAGCTCATAGAAGATCTTAACCAATTTACCGAGCGATTTAATCTTATAGGCGGTTACACCTATCACGCTGAACTGGAGAAGATCCTTTTAGGCCTTGGTTTTACTGCTGAAGATTTTAACCGGCAAACCACCGAGTTCAGCGGGGGCTGGCGCATGCGCATAGAGCTGGCCAAACTCCTGTTGCAAAAAAATGACCTGCTGCTGTTAGATGAGCCCACCAATCATCTGGATATCAACTCTATTATGTGGTTGGAAGAATTCCTCCAAAATGAAGAAGGAGCCATTCTTATGGTTTCACACGACCGTACTTTCCTGGATAACATTACCAAACGAACCATAGAAGTGGTTAAGGGTCGTATTTACGACTACCCGGTATCTTATTCCCCCTTTGTGGAACTGCGCGAAGAAAGACGGGAACAACAAATGCAGGAACTCAAAAACCAGGACAAGGAAATAAAGCACACTGAGCAATTAATAGAAAGATTTCGCTATAAGGCTTCCAAAGCTTCGTTTGCCCAAAACCTTATCAAGAAGCTGGACAACATGGAGCGCATCGAGATCGATGAAGATGACTCACAAAAGATCAGTTTCAGGTTTCCTCCAGCCCCACGATCGGGTAAAGTAGTGGTAAAAGCAGAAAGTGTAGGTAAGAGTTATGATGAGAAGCAGGTTTTTAAGAATGTAAACCTGGAAGTAAACCGGCAGGAAAGAGTAGCTTTTGTTGGTCAAAACGGGCAGGGAAAATCAACTTTAGTGAAAATTATTGCAGAAAACCTGCCCCATGTGGGTAAGCTGGAAACAGGTCATAATGTAGATATCGGTTATTATGCCCAGGAACAAGCCAAAACCCTTGATGGTAACAAGACCCTACTGCAAACAGTAGAAGATGCCGCTCCTGAGGATTTGCGCAAAAAGGCGCGGGATTACCTCGGCTCCTTTTTGTTTAGCGGAGAAGATGTAGATAAAAAAGTCAAGGTTCTCTCCGGGGGTGAAAAAGGCCGTTTGGCCTTATGTAAGCTCCTCCTCCACCCGCATAATTTACTGGTAATGGATGAGCCTACCAACCACCTGGATATGAAGAGCAAAGAACGTCTGAAAAAAGCCTTACTGGAATTTGATGGCACTTTAATTCTCGTATCTCACGATCGTTATTTTTTACAAGGACTGGCCGATAAGATCTATGAGTTCCGCAACGGAAAAGTAAAGGAATTTATCGGCAATATTGACGAATATCTGGAAGCGCGAAAGTTTGAGGATTTCAGGCAGGTGGAACAGAAACAGCTCGAGCAAAAAGCCAATACTGGTAAATCTTCCAATACGGATTACCATGAACGCAAACAACTGGAAAAAGACATACGCAAGGCTGAGAATAGAGTTAAAAAGCTGGAAGGGGAAGTCGAAGACCTGGAGAAAGAACTGGCAGAGTGGGATGATAAACTTCAGGATCCGGTACAATTTCAGGAATTGAGCAAAGAACCCGATTTTTACAGAAAATATGAAGCTCGTAAGCAGGATCTGGAAACGCTAATGCTGGAATGGGAAGAATGGCAAGAAAAGCTGGAGCAACTCAAAAAATAGCTCTAGTTGTAGTTCACGTCACGTAAAATCACATCAAATACTCCGGTAATAGAATGACAGCCCCCAATAATGTGGTTATTTAAAAAGGCTCCCTCAATTAAAGTATCCTGTTCAGCCTTAATCATGATCCCGTAGAAATTCTGAGTGAAGTTTGATAGTGTCCCTCCGCTGGACTGAGCCACTACAATTAACCTTATGTCAAGGTTGATGATATCATCGCTAAGTAAGTTGGTGAACTTCAAATCCATAGAGCAGTTGTTTATCCCACAGGATTGATCGGAATAGAGTTCTTCCGTTTGTTCGATCTCCAAGTAAACTATACTATCCTGATAATGGGAGCTTTGAAACTGTTCATCCACAATAAATCCCTCGGCATTGCCCAGTACAGTTACTTTTTCATCACAATAAATACATGACCCATCATCCACATCAGCAGTAATATTGAAGTTGATCGCTTTTTTATCTGTACATCCCTCCTTTCGGCACGAAGCAAAAGCAATCAGAATAACTGCTATGGGAATATACTTTTTCACCTCATCAAAATATAATTATAAGATACAGGGCTACCGGTATGGTCAACGACAGGTCGTTAGAATTACTGGAATCGTTTTCCGTTGTGGTAGTAACATCATTTTGCTGTGGGTTTATAGTATAGTTTACTATCTCCACATTGAGCTTTTCTTCAGACCGTATAAAATAATAAGTGGCTTCGGTACCTATTCTCACATGATCTGTGATATAATATGAAATATTGAGCTGGGGGCCCAGCCCAAAACCCAAGGCAGTAGAGCGGGAAGTAGTAACGGTAGAATCGAGGGCACCCTGACCAAAATTGACAGACTGTATATTTACCGTTCTGATGTTCCTTGAATTGAAGATCAGATCGCCCCCCAACCCCACTTCAAACCTCTTGCCCAGCATATATCTTTTGGAATAACCCAGACGAAGGGAAAGGTCGGAGCTTGTTGATTGAAGCCCGCTTTCGGCATCAGATTCGGAAAAATCGAAGCCCAGGCCCGCAGTCAGTTCCGTTTGAGTTTTATTGAAACGGAAAGCATATTTCAGAAGAAAAGGATTGTCTATGGCCGGGCTGTTGCTGATATTGATGATCTGCTTCAACAAAGGGTTGATCTGAATACCTAGATGATGGCTGTATTTAGATGTTTGATAGTCTATACTTTTAGGTGAATATTGGGCAACGACATTATCGCTACACCAAAAAAGTGCAAAAGCTACAGTGAATCTCCACATTTTTTATTGAAGGAATTATCTTTTCTTAAATGGATCGGAAAATTTTGGATCGGTGATCATACTATTATCCGTCAAACTGTGTAAAAAGGCAATGATAGCTCCTTTCTCCTCTTCCGTGATATTCATGACCATAGCATTGCCATTACTGTCTTTAAGCCTTTCATCAAGGTTGGGATGGGCTTTAATTCCAGTGTTGTAATGGTCTATTACTTCTTCCAAAGTACTAAAGCGTCCATCGTGCATATAAGGTCCTGTCAAAGCTACATTTCTCAGGTTGGGTATTTTAAATTTTCCATTATCTTCTCCCCTGCCTGTTATCAAACCCCTGCCATTATCTTCATATTCCATATCCAGGCCAATATTAACCAGCTCTTCTCCATCTGGTATCATAAAATCATACCCTCTTTCAGAAAATAAATTATGGCAGCTGCCGCAGTCGTATTTTTCAAAAAACAGGCGAAGCCCTTCCCTTTCTCTTATCGTAAGCAGATTGTTACTGGTATTTAAATCATTAAAAAAATTGTGACTGGCATCAAACCTCGAGCCATCGGATACAATACTACCTGTAAAACCGCTTAGCGCTTCGGCTATCCTGTCTATAGTAATTTCATCATCGCCAAAAGCATCAATAAACAGATCTTTATAATAAGGCTTACTCTTTACCCTTTCTACTATTTTCTGAGGATTGCTCATACCCATTTCCACATGATTGAAAATAGGCTGCATCACCATGGTCTTTAAAAAGCGCTCCCGTCCGTCCCAAAACAGGGCCTGCCCTCCATCTCCTCCATTTGGAGGCAGAATGATAGGATTAGATCTGAGCATAAGTATACTCAGATTTTGAATAGGAGGAGTGTTGCGATCCGTAAACAAGTTCTCAAAACCTTTGCTGAGGTTCCTGTTATCGGAAAAGGCAAAAGCCTGTTTGTGGCAGGAACCGCAAGAAACGGCATTATTAACCGATAAAGTCTTATCGTAAAAAAGAACCCTGCCCAACAAGCCCATTCTTGAAGAAACTCCCATATAGTCATAGTTATTGCCAGACAAGTCAAGAGTGGTCGTATTAACATTTGAATTGTAATCGTCTTTAGAACAGGCAATACCAACTATCATAAGGGCTAATACTGCCGAAATGAAGATAATAAGGGATTTAGAGTTCATTGGCTTAAGAATTACAGGTTATCAAATTTAATTTTTTACGGTATAGTTGATTCATGGTTGAGTTAATAACAATACTATTCTATTGTTATTGTAACAAGATGATATTGAAACGGAAAAGGTTGCGTGGAAAAAGAATAGTGAAAGATATATTTCTCGAAAACAATGACTGATGGATGACTCTCTGAAGCACCAAATAAAATCTGTTCCTTTAATCTAATATTTAGCAAAAAGATATAAGTATTTTCGTAGCAAAATGAATCTTCATAGCTTATTTTAAAAAGCTCTTAACAGCAGATTTCATATATTAAAAACGAGAATGCTGTACGTGAATTAGAGAATCAGACATTTTTATGTCAGCATCACTTCAAATAGTAGAAAAGGCTAAAACTTTTTTGATCGAGATCGGAGATCTTTCCTTTTTTGCCGGACGTTTCTTCAAAGAGTTATTAAAGGCCCCCTTTGAGTTTAAAGAGCTATTACGGCAATGTTATCAGTTGGGCTATCGCTCCCTGGTATTGGTTGGGGTTACCGGTTTCATATTGGGCTTGGTATTAACCTTACAAACCCGGCCAACATTAATAGAATTCGGAGCGGTTTCCTGGATGCCCAATATGGTAGGAATTTCCATCGTCAGAGAGTTAGGTCCTATGATCACTGCCCTTATCTGTGCCGGACGCATAGCTTCGGGAATTGGCGCAGAACTGGGTTCCATGCGAGTAACAGAACAGATCGATGCCATGGAAGTTTCAGGCACTAACCCTTTTAAATACCTGGTAGTTACCAGAATTCTAGCTACCACATTGATGCTGCCGCTATTAGTTATAGTAGGCGATGCTATTGCGTTATACGGTTCTGCCCTGGTTGAAAATTTTAAAGGACAGGTTTCCTTTCAACTCTATTTCAACCGGGCATTTGATGCCTTGGGCTATAGTGATCTCATACCCGCTACCGTTAAGTCCTTCTTTTTTGGTTTTGTGATCGGCCTGGTAGGCTGCTACAAAGGTTACTATAGCAAAAAGGGTACAGCCGGTGTGGGAGTTGCCGCTAATACTGCAGTAGTTTTTACTTCCATGCTTTTGTTTATTATTGATTTTGTAGCTGTATTTGTATCGGATATTTTTTACGACTTGTAACATGCCACTTGAAGAACCAATACAGAATCTGAAGGAAGATCACACTGAAAAAGAGGTGATGATCAATATTGAGGGCCTACACAAAAGTTTTGGCAGCAACCACGTACTCAACGGCTTTAACATGAAACTTCACAGAGGTGAAAACCTTGTGATCATGGGTAAATCCGGTTCGGGTAAGTCCGTAATGATAAAATGCCTGGTGGGTCTGATACAGCCGGATAGCGGCCGTGTAGAAGTAATGGGGCGGAAAATCACCTCGTTAAACCAGCAAAGCCTGGATGAACTGCGGGCCGACATTGGGTTTCTCTTTCAGGGGAGTGCTTTATACGACTCCATGACAGTGCGCGAAAATCTCGAATTTCCGCTCAGAAGGCACAAAAACAAATTAGGAGTAATTACCGATACCACTCCCCTGGTTTTGGAAGCTCTGGAAAATGTAGGTCTGCCACATACCATAGATCTAATGCCGGAAGAACTCTCAGGGGGCATGAAAAGAAGAGTAGCTATAGCCAGGACTTTGATCTTAAAACCCAAGATCATTTTATATGATGAACCAACTAGTGGGCTGGACCCCATTACTGCCAAAGAGATCATAGAGTTGATGCGCAATATTCAAAGAAAATACGGTACTTCTTCCCTTATCATCACTCATGATGTGGACTGTGCCAGGGTAATCTCTGAACGGATGATCTTACTGGTAGACGGAATAAATTACGCAGAGGGGACTTATGCTGAATTATCAGCATCTGCTGACCCAAAAGTTCAGGCCTTTTTTAAAAAATGACGCGATGAAAAAAACCAGTTCTGAAAATTTGAGATTGGGCGTTTTTGTCATTATTGGCACCGTACTGTTGCTAATAGCAGCTTACGCCATTGGAAGCCGACAAAATATGTTCGGACAAACCTTTAAGATAAGTGCCGTTTTTAAAAATGTAAACGGCCTGCAGGAAGGGAATAATGTACGCTTTTCGGGAATCGTGGTTGGAACCGTTAATCGTATCGAGATGATCAATGATACTACTATCAGAGTAAATATGATCATAGAAGAGGAGATGCTGAAGCACATTCGCAAGGATGCTATAGCCACGGTAGGCTCTGATGGCCTGGTTGGGAGCATGATCATCAACATCACTCCTGGGAAAGGCAAGGCTCCTTTAGTGAAATCCGGTGACGAGATCCGTTCTTACAGCCGCATAGCTACTGAAGACATGTTGAACACTCTGAATGTAACCAATGAGAACGCAGCCCTACTTACCTCAGACCTTTTAAAGGTAACCCGGTCGTTGGTTGATGGGAAGGGCACTCTCGGTAGATTGTTGAATGACACAGCTATGGCCAATAGTTTTTGGCAAACCATTGAAAATATAGAGCAGATAAGCCTTGAAGCCAATACCACAATGCAGGAAATAAACGGCATAGTTGAAAACATCAATTTTGAAGATAGCCCGGCAGGGATACTACTCAGCGACTCTATATCAGGTAAAAAAATAAAAGCTGTAATTACAAACCTGGAAACTTCTGTTACAGAGATCAATAAGATTACAGCAAATCTTGATACCGTGGTAAGCCAGATCAAAAATGGAAAGGGTGCTCTTAACTATTTAACCACCGATACTACTTTTGTGGACAAGCTGGATGCCACCATGAGGAATATCGAACAAGGCACAGAACGGTTCAACCAGAATATGGAGGCTTTAAAGCACAACTTTTTGTTTAGAGGCTACTTCAGAAAACTGGAGCGAGAGGCAGAAAGATCACCATAAAAAAGCCCAACCTGCGGGTTGGGCCTTAATTGCTAACAGCTGTACGGAAGATTATTTACAATTTACTCTGCTAGATCGTAAAGACTGATGTTTACGCGACTTCTATTTCTTTTACTTTTTCTTTTAAAATAGCTGTTTCCTTTTTGGGTAACTCCACCTTTAAAACTCCATCTTTACACTTGGCACTGATCTTGTCGTCATTTATTGCCTCGGGAAGCTGGAATGACCTGGAAAAAGAGCCATAGCTAAACTCCCTGCGGGTGTAATTCTCGCTTTCTTCTCTGGCTTCTTCCTGGCGCTCACCGGTAATGCGAAGTACGTTGTTACTGTCTACTTCTACATGTATATCTTTTTTAGCATATCCGGGAACCGACAACTCTACGGCAAACTCTTTCTCACCTTCCTTAACATTAGCCGCAGGCACCCAACTGTCGCTTAATTTGCCGTCCCAGTCAAATACTGGCCATTCCGTATTAAAAAAATCATCGATAAAAGAAGTTCTTGGAAAAGCTCTTAATCCTCCGCTTGTTCTGATTAATGACATGATCTGTAGATTTTAGTTTAACAATTATGTTTGACAAACCAAATTTCCGTCCCTTTTCGTGCGTGGAGAAAAACATAGGTTAAGTATGGGCTTGATCTTCATCACTCTCACGGTTTCACTCATTGATGCTTTGAATTATATAATTTTATGATATACGTTGAATTATGGCGGTAATGTTGATCTTTATCATCGCTTTTCAATAACTTGTGAACTTGCTGCCCCCTAAGCTGAAGAATACTTTTGTTTCAACTCCAGCTACAACATACCATGAAGCGAATACTTCTCCCTACTGATTTTTCAGATAATGCCAGAAATGCTATTTATTACGGCTTACAGATGTTTGGCGATGAACCTTGTAAGTTCACAATGATCAATACTTTTTTTATTCCCTATTCTAACGTAGATATTCCGGTGCCTATTGATGACATCACGGCCAAAAATGCTATGGCCTCTTTTGAAGAGTTGTTGGCACAAACCGAGCAAGACTTTCCCGACAACACTTTTGATATTAAAACAGAATTCAAGGTAGGAGATATCTCAGGCACCGTTTCCGGCATTGTGAAGCGTAAAAGCATAGACCTGGTAGTAATGGGCACCCAGGGGGCCAGCGATCTGGCCGATGTTTTGGTGGGAAGTCAAACTTCATCGGTGATCAGGCAGGTACGATGCCCTGTATTGGCTATTCCTAAAAACAGCCGCTTTAAAAAACCTGAGAAGATTGTATTGGCTGTGGAGGATGAAGATGATCTCACTGAACCGGTTTTATCCCCCTTGTTGGCAATTGCAAAAAAATTCGGTTCCAAGCTATTACTTCTCCACATTACCCGGGATGAAGAAGACCGGTCTATTCACGCGAGTAAATCCGAACTCTTTAAAGACCTGGAACACTCTTATCACACTATCTATGACAAAAAAGTGCCTCATGGGATAGAGGAATTTGTAAAAGACCAAAAGGCTGATATGCTGGCTATGACTCCCCACAAGCTCAATTTATTTGAGCGTATTTTCCATAGAAGTATAAGCCGTAAAATGAGCTTACATACTGAAGTACCTTTATTGGTAATGCCGATCAAAAAATGAAGAAGTTGGAAAAAAGCACCTTAAAAGAACTCTCTGAACAAAAGGGAAATCCCTGTATTTCCCTAATAGTATCTACGGAGATCAAATCTTTTACCGATAAGGAAAAGATCCAACTGAAGCTCAAAAATAATGTCAAGCAACTGGAGAAGGCACTGCTGAAAGACAACTATCCACAGAAAATAATTGATCAGTTAATACAGTCTCTGGAGTCATTGACAGAGCAATTCAGGCCAGATCATTTGCAGGCCGGGGCGGGATTTTATGTTTCTCCCGGCTTCGCCAAATTAGTTTCTTTTCCGTTCCCGGTTAAAGAGAATATCATTATCAATTCTTCATTTGATGTATCAGAGATAAAAGATGCATTGGATAAAATGAAAGGCTACCTGGTACTGCAGCTCAGTAAGAATAAAACGGGAATTTACCAAGGGGAGGGGAAAACACTTAATGAAATAAACGATGACTATTTTCCCCGACAGTTTGAAAATGAATTTCAGGTGCACAGAACTGACCCTCACTCTTTTTATAACGATGAAGAATCTAAAATTGATCAGTCGCGTTTAGAAAGCTATTTCCGGGAAGTAGACCAAATGTTATCGCCTTATTTGGGAGATAGACCAATGATCGTTCTAGGGGTAACCAAACACTTAAGCAGTTTCAGGGCCGTAAGCAAACATAAAAACCTGATCATCGCAGAAATAGAGGGAAACTTTGACAAGCAAAGCCTTTATGAGATCGCGCAAAAAGTATGGCCTAAGGTAGAGGATAACCTCAGCAAAGATTAGCACCTACAAACCTACTATCTTCAAGGCAGCATAAAGCATAAACAAGCCAATCAAAATGACGGCTTCTACCCTTTGCAATCCTTTTTTCTTACTAAAGAAAAGAAGCACTGTTAACGACAATATGAACAAAAAGGGAAGATCAAACCATAAGAGTTTTTTTTCAAATTGAAGTTCTGATATAAAAGCTCCCACCCCCACTGGTATCAACAAATCAAAAATATTGCTCCCAATCAGGTTCCCTACCGATAATCCCTTGGCTTTCTTTCTTACGGCATTTAAAGAAATGAATAGTTCTGGTAGACTGGTTCCCAGACCAATAATGATAATCCCAATAAAAGATTGCCTTACATTGAAGTTTTTGGTCAGTTTCAACGCATTGTCAACCACTAACTCCGATGTAAAAATCACTATCACTACTCCCAGTACAAGCAAAAGAATATCCTTGCGTATGTTGCTGCCAAATTTCTTTTTGATCTTTTCTTTGAGTTGTTCCTGGTGAAATATCGTCAAATAGTAAATCAGGTAAATTACTATCAGTACAATCCCTTCGATCCGGTTTATTTCCTGATCAAAGCCAACCAGAAATAGCAATAAAACCGATCCGATCAGCATCAGGCCATCAACATAAAGATGTCGCCTGGTAAGAGTGAGGTAGCCTAGCAGGCCTGCTGTACCCAACACTGCGCTTATTTGGCTGAAACTACTGCCAATGGCATTACCAACAATTATCCCCGATGTTTCTACATCCTGTAAAGCACTTTGTAAAGCGGCATTTATAGCTATTACTGTTTCGGGCAAATCCGTTCCCAGGGCTATTATGGCAATTCCCACAAAAACCTGCGACAATTGGTAATAATTTGCAATGTTAACCGCTCCTTTGATAACCAACTCTGTACCTAACCATAAGCCTACCAGTCCAGCCAGCATGAAAAAAATATCCGAACTCACTTCCTTCAGATGTATATTCAAAATTAGCCGACCGTAAAAGTTCCATCAACAGCTTAAATCTTTAATTTCAATAACATTTCTCATTAACTTTATTCAAAGAATAACTTATCATTACACGCTGCTAATCCAAATTCAAACCAATGTGGTTTAATCTTTTTGTAGTTGTTGCATTGGTGGTTCTCTCGGGCACCTTTGCAGGGTTGACACTGGCTTTATTCGGCATAAAACTGACTACCCTGGAACGAAAGATCAGCCTGGGCGACCACCAGGCCGAAAAAGTATACCGCATAAGAAAAAATGGTAACCTGCTGCTTTGCACTTTGTTATTGGGCAACGTAGCCTCCTATACTATTATGACTATTTTTTTAGGTAGCATTACCACCGGAGTTATTGCTGGCTTCATTGCCACTGCTCTGATCTTTGTATTTGGTGAGATCCTGCCCCAGGCCATCTTTCCCCGTTATGCCTTACAAATTGGCGCCCGGCTCTCCTGGCTAGTTTGGGTATTACTGGTGCTCTTTTATCCCGTGGCAGCCCCCATTGCCTGGGTGCTGGACAAAGTTTTAGGGGAAGAACCTCCGGTATTGTGGAGTAAAAGGGAGTTGGGCGAGATCATAAAGTTCCACAAAGAAGTAGGAGACGGCATCATTGATAAAGATGAGGAGCGTATTATTTTGGGAGCTTTGTCATTTTCAGAACTAAGGGTGGCAGATATTATGATCCCCCGTAAAGACGTATTCTTTTTAGAAGGGAAAACCATGTTAAAAGAGGAACTGCTCGAAAAGATTAAGGCCAAAGGATATAGCAGGATTCCCGTTTATGACGGGGATAAAAACAAAATCACAGGAATTTTATATGCTAAAAACCTGATTGGACTGGCTACCGGAAACAACTACAGAGTACAGGATTTATGTAGCAGGGAAAACCTGATCACTGTCAGACAGTCTTTGAGGCTGGATGACCTGCTCAACCTGCTGGTGTTTCGCAAAATGCACATGGCCATTATTACAGGTGGGAATGAGCACTTCAAAGGAGTGGCCACCCTGGAAGACATTATGGAAGAAATACTGAAAACAGAACTCGAAGATCTGAAACCCCATCCGTCCAGTTAATAATACAGACAAAAACAGCTTAGTCTTAAATACTCCATCCTAAACTACCTGAAAAGCCAGTAATCGAGCGAAAAAGTGTTCCACTCCCAGGGAAGTAACAGCAACAATACCAAAATGGCCAGGCGGGGAAAAACGTGTTTCATATCCCATATACCCTGTAAATAACCAAAAGCCACAAAGATCATCATCAGGTGAAGGCCAAAAGCATAAAGTAAAGGCAGGGTAAAAAGGCCAAGCACCATCAAAAATCCTCCTGTAAGCTCCAGGTAGGAAGAAATATATATCGATACGTCTGAAAACCAATCGGGAATTCTTCTTCTCTTGCTTCCCTGATAAACCTCATAACATACATTTTGCAGCTTAATACGAAATATCTTATCATAAGCCTGAAAGAAAAAAACGCTTCCAAAAATCACTCTTAACATTAGATAAACAAAGGCTTGATGGAAATCCAATCCAGAGGTGATACTATTGTCCATACTAAAATTGTATGACGTAATACTACTAATAAGATCGTTAAGCAAAAGTGATACAGGTTAACTATCCATGCTGCTATTGGTCACCCCCCTCCATTGATAGGCTACTTATTTTAGGCCTCAGAGTCATAATCAGGCTTATATGATCAAGCATATAAAAAATCCGCATTCGCTACCGGCAACAGAAATTATCCGCCAACTGGCCGGAAGTATTAACGGGCTTGATCCAAAAGCCGCCCGGGAACGATTGAAGCTATATGGGCGTAACGAATTACCGACAGTTAGATCTGTCTCCCCCTTTCTTTTGTTGTTTAAACAATTTAAAAGTTGGTTGATCATTATTCTCATCCTGGCCGCCATCATATCCTGGCTGGCAGGAGAAACAATCGACACCTGGGTGATCATATCGGTCGTATTTATCAATGCCGGTATAGGATTTTCCCAGGAGTATCGCGCAGAAAAGGCCATCGCTTCCCTGCGGAAGATGATCGTGAAAACTGCTAAGGTATTCCGCGGGGGCAAACTACTTATTGTTCCCTCTGCTAACCTAGTGCCAGGCGATCTGGTAGTATTGGAAGAAGGTGACAGCATTCCGGCTGACGGAAGGATCGTTCAGTCTAAAAACTTCAGAACAATAGAAGCTTCTCTCACCGGGGAATCTATTCCGGTTTTAAAGGAAAATGAAACTTTACCCGGGAAAACCCCATTGGCCGACCGCAAAAATATGGTTTGGAAAAGCACTTTTGTTGCCGGAGGTTATGCCCAGGTAATCGTTACCGGAACGGGCTTAAACACAGCACTGGGCGATATTTCAGAGACTCTCGGAAGCATAGCCATAAGACGGTCTCATTTCATGAGAAAAACCGATGTTTTAGCCCGGCAGATGTCCATTATCGCCATGATTAGTGCCGGGTTGATCTTTCTGGCCGGTTATTTTATCCGGGGTTACGGCTTTCAGGAAATACTGCTCACCTCTATTGCGGCATTAGTGGCTGCTGTTCCCGAGGGTCTACCGGCAGTTATCTCTATAGTACTGGCCATAGGAGCTCACCGCATGGCCAAACGAAATGCCATTATCAGGGAATTTACAGCCACCGAAACCTTGGGATCAGTTACGGCCATTCTCACTGACAAAACCGGCACTCTTACTCAAAACTCCCTAACCGTTAGGAAATTATACCTTACTGACGGGCAGGAATTCACCGTAACAGGAGAAGGCTGGTTTCCCGCAGGTAATTTTCTGCAGGAGAAGACGGTTATAGACGCTAAGAATAACAATGCTTTACAAAAGTTATTGCAAATAGCCGCCATTTCCAATAATTCAGAAATTCATCACAACACCGAAACCGATACTTACGAACTGGTAGGCGATCCTACCGAAGGAGCTCTATTAGTGGTAGCCAGAAAGGGAGGGATAAAGCCCAAACACTTTCAACAATCCAAACTGGATGACCTCCCCTTTGATTCGACCATGAAACTGCGGGCCACCTTGATACAAACAGAAAATGAAAGAGAACTTCACGTAACTGGAGCCCCGGAAAAACTCTTAGATCGATCGGCCTTTATACTTACTCCGGAGGGAGAGTTGGAGATCACAACAGAAATAAAAGAAAAAGTAGAGCGCAAAATCTCTGAATGGTCCAATCAGGCAATGCGGATAATCGCTCTGGCCTACAAAAAGCTAAGTGTTCAAAAAATAGAAGAAAAAGCCTTAGATGAACTCGTGTTGGCAGGAATAGTTGCTATGATAGATCCTCCCAGACCAGATACTAGAGAAGCAGTGGAAAAATGCCGACAGGCGGGTATCAGGGTAGTAATGGTTACCGGTGATCACGTCAATACAGCCATTGCTATTGCCAAAGCTTCTGGAATTATTAAAGAAGAGGGCGAAAGTGAAGTTAAAGCTCTTACCGAACAACAGTTATTACAATTAGACGAGAATGAGTTTGAGGAAGCTGTAAGAAATATCTCTGTTTTTGCTCGTCTGACGCCAAAAATGAAATTAAAAATTGCCGGTTGCTTACAATCTATGGGGCATTTAATTGCTATGACCGGTGATGGGGTAAATGATGCACCCGCTTTGAAACAGGCAGACGTAGGAATCTCTATGGGTATAATGGGAACCGATGTAGCCCGTGATACTTCGGATGTGGTTTTAGCTGACGACAATTTTGCCAGCATAGTAAATGCCGTAGAAGAAGGAAGAATTGTATTTATTAACTCCCGTCAAACCAGCATCTTCCTGGTAACCACTAACATTGCCGAAAGCATAACCATCCTTTTTTCTATTGCCTTAGGACTTCCTCTCCCCTTAACGGCCACTCAGATCCTTTGGCTCAACCTTGTAACGGATGGAGTTACCGATATATCTCTGGCTACTGAAAGGGGACATGGTGATATCATGAAGGCCAGCCCCTTACCGGGAAATGAAAATATACTGAACCGTGAGATGCTACCCTTTTTATTGATTAATGTGAGTTTGATGGTTGGGCTCGCACTGGCTGTTTTTTATCACTATATAGATCAAAGCATTGAAAAAGCCCGGACTGGAGTGTTTATCATAATGGCTTTCACGCAGTTGTTTAATGTGTTTAATCTGAGGTCTATCCACAAATCGGTATTTGAAATAGGTTTATTTTCCAATAAGTATATCAATCTGGCGGTAGGAATCTCCATTTTGTTGCTGGTGCTGGTCACTGAAGTTCCGGGCTTATCCGGCATTTTTCATTTCCAGTCTCTCAAACCGCTGGATTTCATTACTCTATTTGTACTTTCTTCTTCAGTACTTTGGGCAAGTGAATGGTATAAATCAATTAAGCGAAAATGATCATCATCGTATTTGGCTTGCCAGGTTCAGGCAAAAGCTTTTTTGCCTCTAAGCTGGCCGGAAAGCTCAAAATAAAGTATGTGAACAGTGATGTTATCAGAAAGGAACTCTTTGCTAAAAGACTCTATAGTCCGGAGGAAAAAATGCAGGTATACAATGAAATGATCCGCGAAATGAAAGCTGCAGTTCAGTCTCAGCAAAGTGTTATCCTGGATGCTACCTATTACAAAAAGAGTATTCGCCAAAAGGTGATTGAAAGCGCCTTGGATCTGGATGAAAAGATCATTTTTATTGAGGTTACTGCTGAGGAAAAGATCGCTAAAGAGCGTTTGGCTAAGGAGCGCCCCTACAGCGAAGCCGATTATTCGGTTTATCTCAAGTTAAAAAAAGAATTCGAACCGCTAGAAAACGATCACCTGGTACTTGAATCCGGGCGGGATAATATCGAAGAAATGCTATCAGAAGCTATGACCTATATCGAAAATCACCATTAGCAATTTTTGGCTTATACATTAACTTGAGTTAATAACGATAAGTTCTTTGCGAATCTTCGTGGGCTAATCAAGATTTAAAAATAATGGACAGGAATGAGATAAACCAACTAATGCTATACGGTAACTTCCAGGGTGAGCCTCTCGGAGGTAAACTCATAGAAACACATATCTCCTGGGTAGTTTTAACCAAGTCGTTGGCCTTTAAGATCAAAAAGCCCATACGGTATTCCTTCCTGGATTTTTCTACCCTGGAAAAACGCAAATTCTATTGTGAAAGGGAATTATATCTCAATCAAAGGCTTACTGATATATACCTGGATGTACAACCAGTGGTGCTACATGAAGGGTATTACCATATAGGAACACATGAGGGTATCATTACAGATTACACCCTTAGAATGAGGAAATTGCAGGAAGTCAAAAGAATGGATCGCCTGTTACTTAAAAACCGTATTAATGAAATTCAAATAAAAAAACTGGCTCAAAAAATTGCCAGTTTCCATCAAAAAGCAAACATCATATATACCCCATTTAACAAAAGTGATTTTCAACAAGAATACAATGATATTTTGAGTGTACTCGAAGTGGTGAAATCGCATTTAGGGGAGAGCTATGTCAATACTGTTAAAAGAGCCGTAGATTTCAGCAACGCCTATTTAAACCGGTACGAGCCACTTATTCAAAAGCGGATTAAGGAAGGTTTGCAACGGGATGTTCACGGGGATCTGCACTCCAGGAACATATTCCTCTACAAAGATCCCGTTATTTTCGACTGTATTGAATTTAACGATGCTTTCCGCCAAATAGATGTTCTCAATGAGATCGCCTTCTTTTGTATGGATCTGGAAGCCTACGGAAAATCTGACCTGAGCAAAAAATTCGTAGATTATTACCTTCGCTCATGTCCTTTTAGCTACACCCAAAAAGAAGAACAACTGTTTACTTACTACAAGTGTTACCGGGCCAATATCAGAGCCAAAGTTAATGCATTGAGAACCCTGCAGGCTGTTGGTAAAAAGGATCTGAAAGAAGACCTCAAACAACTTAAAAAATACCTGCAGCTTTTAGGGCAATATGTTGACCAATAGTACTGATTTACACAGGTTAAATCTCTCTTAATTTATATTTTCAGTTATTAGAAGCTTAACTTTGCCTGTTATGCCGTCTGTTAAACTTTATGAAAAATTATTTGATAAGCTTCTTCGCTATTACCGGCAGCAAACCGGGAATACTTTTGATCCGGTAAAGTCATATAAGACTGGAGATGTTGTATTTTCTACAGGTGAAAAACCCAAAGGGATCTACTACCTAACCAAAGGCTGGGTAAAAATAATACAGGAGTGTGAGCAGGGAGAAAAACCCGTATTACGCCTTGCAGGCTCTAACGAGTTTATCGGTTATGTTTCATTACTCAAAAAACAGCACTATACTTCTTCGGCAATCGTAGTTGAAGAGGCAGACATACAGTTCATACCTAAGCAAATTTTCCTGAAGCTGTTACAGACTAATGTAGAATTTACCAATACAGTGATCGATATCCTTTGCGAACGTATTACTTCAGACGAAACCAGGTTGCTTCATCTTATCTCTAAAGATGGGAAACAGAGACTGGCTGCACTATTGCTCAGTTTAGAACTGGCCTATGACGAGGACCCGACTTATGACCATTCTTTTATTCGCCTACCCAAAAAAGACATTGCCTCTGCTATAGCCATTACCCCCGAAACCATGAGCCGCTACCTGGCTGAATTCAAAAACAAAGGTTATATCCGACTGACTGGTGAAGGTATAGAGGTTACAAATAAGAGTGCTTTGTTGTACCTGAGTAATGTAAAGGATTAATAAGAATAATCCTACAATTTTCACTTGATTTAGGTCAAGGACTGTGTGTTTATTTTTAACTTAATTTGTTTAAGAAAATTGGAAAACTTTACATGCTATCTGTACTTTTAATAGAAGACAATACTGATATTAATGAAACTACCAGCGAAATGCTTGAAATGGCAGGCTATGAAGTAGTAGCCGTTACAGATAGCAAACAAGGGGTAGGCACAGCCTTGCAAATCAATCCGGATATTATTCTTTGTGACATCAGTATGCCGGAAAAAGACGGGTATGAAATACTATCTCAACTGAAAGAAAACCCTCTGACATCCAAAATCCCCTTTGTGTTTTTTACCGCTCATACCCAATCCAGAGAAATAAAGAAAGGATTGGCCCTCGGAGCCAGCGGATATCTTTGCAAGCCTTTTACCGAAGAAGAATTACTGAAGGTTATAGAACGTTCTATAGCTGTTTCTTAAAATCCTATCCTTTTACCCACTAAAGTCTCCGTTTTACGGTGACTAGCGTCATTCCTTTTTCCTACGGCAAGAGCTTATTTTACTCCAAAAAGAAACTCATGGAATTAAGAGTACGGCCCAAAAGCGACTACCTGCACCGGGCATCCTGGAGCGAATTATACACCCTTGCCAAGCATTGGCAGTCTGATATGGATTTTTACCGGGATGAAATACGTTTTCTATACCGGCTCACCGACAAATATTTCATATGGCTAATACGGGATGAAAACCTGGGACATGTCCAGGCCAGTACCTCTCAATTATCAGAAGCAGAAGCTCAGCAAAAAGAACTGATCCAAAAAATCAATCAACACCTGGGACATCTGGCTCGTCTTATGGAGAGTACGCTATCCCACGATGAACAGCAACAGTTTAGGGGTGAACACGCCAGGCTGGAAAATCTGATAACTGATTTTGCTCAATCCTTTAAAGAGCTAAAAAAAGAAGTTTTTGCCATTACGGAACATGTTATAGAAGAAGAAAAACTAAAAAGACTATTAACCCCTTAAAATTAAAAGATTAAAACCATTGCTATGAAACTCATGAAATCACCGCGTATACACCCCCTTAGTTTTGGGCATAAGTTTGGAAGCCGCTACGGGCCTATTATAAACAGGGACTTTTTATTGGGCTACGACCCTTTTGACGAACACCCTCTGGTGTACACTAAAAGGCCATTTGTCAATATCAGGAAAAACGCACAATACTACAAAATGGAAATTCCCCTTCCGGGCTATAAACAGGAGCAAATATCTGTTCACCTGGAAAACGATGTGCTAACTATAAAAGGCCAAAAAGAAAAGGAAGTTGAAGGAAAATCCAGATTTATATTAAAAGAATATGACCTCCACAGTTTTGAACGCTCTTTTCAACTGAGTCCTGCTACTGACAAAAACAGCATTAAAGCTACTTTTAAAGACGGCTTGCTGAGTCTTACCTTAAAACATCTTAAAAAAGCCTCTGCTGTAACAAAACCCAAAAACATTCCGGTATCAATAGACTAAAACCACTAAAGATCAACCCTCAAAAATCTCAAACCATGATTAAACAGGAATTTTACGATGCTCAAACCAGTATCTTGTCTTCCAGCTGGTGGCTGTATTTCATCCTGGGGCTTGACTTTGTATTACTGGGCATACTGGTTTTTGCATTCCCCCAATTACTTACCTGGCTGATTGCTTCCTTTCTGCTAGCTAACGGCCTGATCTTTTTAGGCCTGGCCTGGAGTATCTGGCGTCTTCGTATCAGCTACCGGAAACGGAAGAAAAAGCACATTATCCCTATTCAATGAGATACCAATGAATATTACAGTTTATCATAGGAAAATCAGAAATGATTACATAGAACGCTTTCTGGAAAATGCCCGTGAAATTGAATTAAAATTCTTTGCCAGCGGTTTATCGTCCTATGGTTTGCTCAATATGGAGCTAGAAAAGGCTGTAGAAAGGGCCATGAAAATATGCCGGGCCGCCTCAATTTCCGTGCAGGACAATTTTAAATTGATCTACATCAGCAATCAAGGACACTTAATACGCGACTGGAAACTTTCTTTTCTGGCCCGCCAACTGGTTATTATCAATGCGGAAGCCACCAGGTCTTTCGTAGCCAGGGCTCAGATAGAATTGCTGAGATCGGCCAATCAATGATGGGCAGGCTTACTTGACAAATGTGAGTTACAGGCGTCAGATCTTTTCAAAAACAAAGCCTTTAAGTACCTGCCTGTAAATCCACACTTACATCATTCCAGTCTTGGAGCCGGAATCTTGTATTTATTTATGGAAAGTGAGATCGCGGGTCGGCCTGTCGTCAGATAGGTTATGCTCAGCTTCCCCCTTGATGAATATAATTCATACCGGGCGCAGACCCGGCATCTTAAACTCTTTGCAAACACGCTTATATCAACTTAAGCTAAAAACAACTTCACAACAGAAGTCAGTTATTAGTTATTTCTCGTCTTCAGGCGGGAATAGTTGCGTTGCAATGCCAGCCCGAACAACAAGAGGCCTAGACTAAAATACAAGTACTGTATCCAGTGGATACCTCCTTCCTGTTTGAGCAGCCACAATTCCGTTGTAATCTATCCCATCATGATCAGGCCGGCCAGCATAGCCAGCTTATCTGCCAAATGGTGTTTTCTGTAAATAGCTTTAGCTGTATTTCGTGTTTCCAGTTCATCTGTCTATCTTTATCCCTCTCCTGTAGCAATAAAAAAGAAAGGCCGGGGAGGGGAAAACCGGCCTTCCTCTCATGAAAAATGGCTTCAAACCCTATAGTACTACCGGGGCCTTGGCCTTTCCATTGATCTGCTCCATTGCAATTTCAGAGAGCTGCTCATCGAATTCC
>JANQHO010000119.1 GCA_028277105.1 Owenweeksia sp.
GCTATTAGATTAGCATCAATAAATTTATAAGGTAAACAACTAAACAGAATTCATCTGAGCAACCAGAGGGTAAAGGTGAACTAGTTCGACTGCTAAATCAGAGATTTATCCCGAGCATTAGTCCTTTACTCCTCTTTTATGGTTAAGTGCCGTTTAGAATGTTAAGCTCCCAGGCTTAGTAATAGCGTTAGCAAAAAACCTCGTGGTTGCGTCAGACTATGGGTTCCTAACTTCAAAATTATGAAAAAGTTAACGGTAGGTATTGATGTTTCCAAGGACAAGTTAGATTTCTGCATACTTGATGACCAAGACCATTCTGTAGTGGAAAAGGGGATTATCGAAAACAACAAAAAGTCTATTCTGGAATGGCTAGACAATTTGAACCTCGATCAGATAACAGTTTCTATGGAACATACCGGACATTATGGTGCTTTACTGGTCTGGCTGTTGAGCCAGAAGCAGGTCACTTTTTATGTGGTCAACCCGCTTGAGTTGAAAAACTCGATGGGTATTCAAAGAGGGAAGACGGACCCTGTAGATGCTTACAGGATAGCCTCTTATACCATTGGCCATAAGCATCGCCTGAAGGCCTACCGGTTGCCCACAGAAACACTTCGTAAGATCAAGGCATGGATGGCTGCCCGTGAGCGTTATGTTAAGATAGTTGTCCAGCTTAAGAACAGTCTGAAAGCCAATGAAATCTTAAATAAAAGCATTGACATAAAGGAGCTGATACAGGAAGAAAAAAGGCAGGTTCAGTCCATTACAAAAGCGGTACAGAGGGTTGAAAGACAGATGACAGAGCTTATTCAATCTTCCCGGGAATTGAAAGCAAGCTACCAGAAGATCACTAAAATTGTAGGTGTAGGGCCCATCACGGCCATCAAATGCATTGCGGAAACCGATAACTTTTTAAAGTTTGCTAATGCCCGGAAGTTTAGCTGTCATTGCGGACTGGCGCCTTTTCCCTACCAGTCCGGCAGCAGCATCAAAGGCCGCAACAGAACCCATTATTTAAGGAGCGGAACCTTGAAGTCTACCCTTTATAAGGCTGCTGGCAGTGCGATTCAGCATGACCCACAGCTAAAAACCTATTATCAGAGGAAACTAAAAGAGGGAAAACACAAACTTTCGGTCCTTAATGCCGTGGCCAACAAGTTGGTGCTCAGAATATTTGCTGTGGTAAACCGGGATGAACCTTTTGTGAAATTGGCCGCCTAAAAAAAACTTGCATATATCTTAGAATGCTCGGACTGACGGCAAAGAAAAAAGGTAACATAAGAACTTCACAAATTGAACCTGATAGCCGTTGCCCTTTTTAAACCATCATCGAATACAATACCATCTACATTACTATACTCTCTTTTTGTTTTATCAACCATATAAAGTAGTAGGCTATTTACATCTATATTTTTGGCACTTGTATTTATTATATTCCCCAAATCTTCCCAAAAATCTTCTCCTTTTCTTGAATTGGCTATTTGGTCTATAAAATCATTTTCTACTGTCCCTAAACTCTGATATTCTGCATCAGGCGATGAATAAAGAAATACATAAACTCCACGGATATTTTTTACTGTAGCGTTATTAGGAGTTGGTTTTGCTAACTCATTCGAAGTAAATTCACAATTAGTAAGTATTATAAATAAAAAGGAAAGAACAAATAGTTTTTTCATGACAGTTTTGTTAGGTTTTAATATATAATAATAAGATTATCAATTCATTAAATCAACAAATACTTTCCATAAAGCTATTTTTTGTTTCCCAGAAGAGGCTATTTATTCTCCAAAGCCTCGGCCCGCTGAAAATAGCTTTGAGCAGTGGCCAGATCACCCGCCTGTTGATAGGTCAACCCGATATTGATCAGTATTTGACGGTTTTCAACTCCTGATTCCAAAGCTTTTAGAAAATTTTGCCGGGCTTTTGTCAATTGGCCAGATACTGCATAAGCTACCCCTAAATTCTCATAAAACTCGCCCCGGCTGTTATCCAGGGCTATAGCGTTCTGTATAAAGTAAATGCTACTGTCTGCTTGATTGAACTGACGTCCGTAAATATTACCCAAACTACTATAAGCCTCTGCTCTATCTAGTGGAGAAATCAACACCTTTGACATTAGCTTATAAAAGCTTGCCGCTACTTCAGGGTTTTCCTTATTCAACTGGTCTTTGGCCAGAAAAAAGAAATTGTTTTTGATCCTATCTTCTGGCTTTCTCCGGTAAAATCGCAAAAAGCTTTTGAAGCTTTCTTCAACTCTTCCCTGCTCATAATAAATATTTCCCAGTATATCTAAGGGGGCAGTATATTCAGGGTAAATAGTTAAAGCCCTTGTGGCGTAGGATTCACCTTGTTCCAGATAGTCATTAAAACGGGATTCCAACCACTTTGATTTCACTTCGGCTTTTTCTTTGTGAAAATTAAGAGAGGCTTCGGCAGCAATAAGATTAGCCCTGGCACTTGCCGTGGAAGTTCTCACATCCTGTAGAACCAGGGTTTCATCATGTTCCCAATCCGAAATACGGTTCCAGCTTATCATAGCATAACCAATAGAAGTTAAGGCCAACAAAGCGAGGCCTGCTGCTTTTTGTTTATTGACTACCCAACTTATTATATATCCAGCCAAAAGGGCCATTCCCAGGGAGGCAATAAAGAGGAAACGCTCGTTGAAAAAAGAACCGATCTCAAAAAATATATTGGAGTACAATAAAGTACTGGCAAAAAACAAGGCGATGCAAAAAGCCAATAAGCGAAACACAAAAGATCTTGAGGCTTTTATCAAACTCCATATCAATAATCCCAACAATAAAATCAGGGAAACAATTGATATAATCACTTCTACATCACTTAACTGGGGATAAGGCGGTAAACCGGCTGCTAATTCTTCATAAGTCCTGAACGGGTGATAAGGGTAGTAATCATGGGTTAATGGGTAGGGAAACCAGAGCAGACGGATACTCATACCGTAAATGAACAATATACCGGCTATCCTTTCGGTGGGGCTGGCATTGAGGTAAACATTATTCAGGAGTTCGGCTGCAACTTCAGTTTCGGATGGGGTGGCAGTGGCCCAGTGCCGCAGGACAAAGAATGTTAGTGTAGTTACAAAAACCGCTATTACAGCAGTTACTGTTCGACTTCTGGCAGGTTGGAATGATCCGTACAAAAACAAAAAGGACAATCCCAGTACTACCAGAAAGTTTATGGATGACTCTTTGGTAAGATAAGCTGATAACAACAACAGGCTCCCTATTACAAGGCCTGAGCCTTTGTTTTCTTTCAAATAGCTGAACAGAAAAACAAAACTTCCCAGTCCAAGGAGGCTTGAAAGCATCTCATCGCGATTCCGGACATTGGCTACAGCTTCTACGTGTAAAGGGTGCAGCAGGTAAATAAGGGTAGCTGCCAAAACACCCCATTCCCTGATTACAGGCGATGATGAAACAGAATACATCCGGCTGAAAAATATAAAGGCCAGGAGGCTTAAAAGACCGTACAGCAAGGCGTTCAAAAAATGACTCCAAAAGGGATTACTACCGTGCAGCTCTTCTTCGATGATATGAAGGGTTAAAGCCAAAGGCCGGTAACGCCCTCCTGTGAGTAAATCGCTTTGCTGCCCCTGCTTGTAGCCTTCCATTAAGTCTGTACTCCAAACTTTGTTCAGGCCTTTCCAGCCTTGTTTCACAAAATCGTTCTGGGTAACGTAGAGCTTATCATCAAGGGTAAACTCATAATTGACCGTTTTGGCGTAGAGCAAAAAACCCAATAGAAAAAAGAAGAGTTTATATAAGGCGGCTTTGCGTTCCAAATGCAGAAAGCTTATTTACCGTAAAAATAAAGAAAGCCACGCTTGAGCGTGGCTTTCTTTATTTCAAAGCGAATTTTTTAGTATTTAATGAGAGCCTTTCTGTTGAGGAATTGGTTTTCGGTAGACAACTCACTGGCTTCACCGGTATCAAGGCTAATATTACCTTCGCCATACCCTAGTTCTACCAGGAATATCTTTACACTTTCCGCTCTTTTTTCCTTGAGCTTCTGGTTGTAATCACTATTACCGGTTTTGTCAGCAAAGGCAATAATTTCCAATTTGGCGTTTTCCTTACCTTCTTTATCACCCAGGTCAGAAGCTAATTGCTTTTTGGCTTCGCGGGTAAGGACACTGGAGTCAAAATTGAAGTATACACTTACGCTATTCTCCTTGCTAAGACCCTCTTTAATACCATCAAGCTGCCGTTGTTGCTGGTTGATCTTACTAGTATTAGAGCCAATTTTAGCATTTTGCTCTTCCAGTTCTTCCTGAACTTTTTCCAGATCTTCTTTGGTCACCTCTGGTTCAGGAAATACAATGGGTTCTGGTTCCGAACCGAGATCCATATACTCGCCCCCGAAGTAATTAACAGCATAAAGAGGTTTCTTCCTTTTATCGCCAAAAGTATAAGCCACCCCTATTGCAGTAGTAAGATAGGGATCGCTACCGGTGGCATTGTTAAAACCATCAAAACCATCATTAAACGCTACATTATACATGCTCTCCAGCTCAATTCTCCACGAATTGTCGAATTCATACTGAACACCGGCTCCCATGTGGCCTTCCCAAAAGTTATCTTCTACCCTGTCATCGGGAGAGTCGTCTTCAATTAAAAACTGCTCGGCTGTAAAGTTACCGGTTCCCCCTCCAATCTTGGCGTAAAAGTTCCAGCGGCTGTCTGTGTGGAAAGCATCCAGATTACTCAGGATAAAAACCAAATCCAGAGTAGCTTGGGTGAAAGTATTCTCGTAATACTCCACTTCATTAGCACCTGTCATTTGTCCATATCTAAAGCCCAGCTGAGCCCCGAAAAAGGGTGTAAACTGCTTTTCGGCATAAATATCAAAGCCAATGTCGAAGTTAGTTTTATCTCCGTTCAGCCCTCGCATATCCCTGTTGAGAGGGGTATCGAATTTATAAGAGGGCAAATCGAAAAAGTGTACTGCCCTGATCCCCACACTGTAGGATTTGAGGGTAGTATCCTTGCGGCTTTTACTTTTCTGCTCTTCTTGTTGCTGGGCATATCCGGCAAAGCTAAACCCTGCTATGAGGGTAGCGCTTACTATGAGTTTTTGAATCGTTCTTCTCATGGTTTATGGGCTTGGCTTTTTAATAAAGTACTATTTTACGTACAGCTGTTTCCTTGTCACTCTGAATGTACAGGAAGTAGGTGGCATCCGGTAGATCAGTCAGGTCGAGATAAACTTTACCGCTTGTTTCACTGCGGGTATCTTCCTGATGTATCTTTTTGCCGTCTACGCTGAATACTGTCAGCTTGAGATCGCGCTCACCTTCAGAATTGAGATCAATGGTCACACGGCCGTCAGTTGGATTGGGATAGAGGCTTAACTCACTGAGAGTGTATTCTTCCAAACCGATTCCACCGCCACTGGTTCCAATCACAAATCCATTGCCAAAGGTTTCGCAACCTGAAGTGTTACCCACTACTACCTGGTAGTTACCCCCTACGGTATAGCTATAGGTTTGGCTGTTGGCTCCAGGTATAGCCACACCATCGCGATACCATTGGTAAGTAGCATAATTACCCAGGGTAGAAAGGGTGGTGGAAGCAACCCTGATAATAACAGGAGCAGATGGAATAGGCAATACTGTAACGCTAATGCTACCGGTAGCTATACAGCCCTGATCATCAGTAAAACTGTAGGATAGTACATGGCGTCCTACTCCGGCAGCAGCAGGATTAAAGGTATTTCCGTTTATAACTCCGCTACCGGTCCATACAATATTCTGGCCTAAGGCAATATCCACTGATGGCGCATTCTCACAAATTTCGAGAAGCTGAGGTAACTGTGGCTGTCCCTGTGGCACAATGACTATAGTGAAACTCACTACAGTATCATTGCCACTAGGATCGCTTATCCTAAATACATTTTGTGTAATCCCGATCGGGAAGATATTGCCACTTGGCAAACCAGATATCTGAGTTACGGTAACCGGTCCGCAGTTATCTGTTCCCGTTGGTAAAGGATAAGTATAAGTGGCGTCACAAGGGCCTACGGTATCGCTGGGTGGTACGCTTGTCACTACCGGATCTTCGTCATCTGTTACGGTAATAGTGAAACTGTCTGTAGTAATGTTGTTAGCGGCATCAGTAGCGGTAAAAGTTACAACCGTTGTTCCAACCGGGAACACACTGCCCGAGGCATGACTGGTTGCCAGCACTGCTCCGGTACAATTATCCGATACGGTAGGCAGAGTATAATTCACTACTGCATCGCAACTACCTGCATCGGCAGACTGGGTAATGTCAGCCGGCACCCCAGTAATAGTGGGGTCTATTACATCTGTTACCGTTACGGTAAAGCTTACACTGGTACTGTTTAGATCAGGATCAGTAGCAGTATAAGTTACTACCGTAGAACCTACGGGGAAGGTACTTCCCGGTGTATGGCTACTGGTGAGGTTAACTGTACCACAATTATCAAAGGCTGTAGGTGCATTCCAACTGACTACTGCATCACAGGTAGTGGCATTAGGTGTGATGTTGAAGGTAAACGGCACTCCGGTAATTACAGGAGAGATGGTATCGAGCACAATAACATCAAAGCTCCGGTTGATAGCGTTATTGCTTCCGTCAAATACATTCACAATAACCGTAGTAGTACCCTTACTGAAAAGCCCTCCGTTGATCTGGCTGGTATTGATAAAAGTACTGTTGCAGTTATCACTCGCAGTTATAGTAGGCCATTGTACAGTAGTAGCACATTGATTGGCATTGGTATAAGCCGTGATAGTGGCAGGTAAATTGTCTATAGTCGGATCGATAGTATCCAAGACTGTCACAAAAGCCGTAGCACTGCTGCTGTTATTACTGCTGTCAGTAACGGTAAGGGTTACCAGGTTCTGACCAAGGTCGGCACAATCGAATACATCGATGTCAAGAGCTAAAGTATCGATACCGCAATTGTCAAAGCTGCTATTGTCAATATCAGCAGGTGTTATACTACTATTGCCACTGGCGTCAAGGTAAATGGTAATGTTTTGAGTCCTTGCTACAGGTACTACATTATCTTCAACCGTTACAAGGGCTGTGTTACTGTTGCTGTTGTTACTGCCATCCGTTGCTGTTAAGGTAACCGTAACCGGAGAACCTTTATCGCTGCAGTTAAAGCTGGTGATATCCAAACTCAGGTTGCTGATGTTACAGTTATCAAAGCTACCATTATCAATCATGGTAGGAGTTATAGTGGCCTGGCCACTGGCATCTAACTGTACTGTGATGTTTTGGGTTAATACGGTAGGTACAATATTGTCTTCAACGGTTATAGTAGCTGTAGTACTGTTGCTGTTATTACTACTATCCGTTACAGTAAGGGTAACCGTATTAGGACCTAGGTCACTACAGCCAAAGCTGGTAATATCCAGGCTCATATCTTCGATACCGCAATTATCAGTACTACCGTTATTTACCATCATAGGGGTAATAGTAGCCTGACCATTAGCATCCAGTTGTACAGCAAGGTTTTGAGTGGTTGCAACAGGAGCGATGTTATCTTCCACAGTAACGGTAGCTGTTCCACTGCTAGTGTTATTGCTATTGTCTGTTAACGTGAGTGTTACAGTATTAGCACCAAGGTTGCTGCAGTCAAAGCTGGTGATGTCTAAACTCATACTGGCTATGCTGCAATTGTCAGTGCTGCCATTGTTGATCATCATAGGCGTAATGCTGGCCTGACCATTAGCATCCAGTTGTACAGTTATGCTCTGAGTGATGACGTTGGGGGCAACATTGTCTTCTACCGTTACAATGGCGGTAGCCATTTTGGTATTGTTGCTGCCGTCTGTGGCAGTAAGGGTAACGGTGTTAGGGCCCAGGTTGCTGCAATTAAAGCTGGTAATATCCAGGCTCAGATTGCTGATGCTACAGTTGTCACTACTACCGTTATCTATCATAGAAGGAGTAATGCTGGCCTGGCCGTTAGCATCCAATTGTACCGTAATATTTTGAGTGACCACCGTTGGAGAAATAGTATCTTCTACAGTAACAGTAGCCGTTAAGCTATTGCTGTTGTTACTTTCATCGGTAGCGGTAAGGGTAACAGTATTGGCTCCCAGATGAGTGCAATCGAAACTCATCATATCGAGGCTAAGGCTATTGATACTACAGTTATCGCTGCTGCCATTATCAACCATCATAGCAGTAATGCTGGCCTGACCGCTGGCATCGAGATAAATAGTCAGGTTTTGGGTCAATACAGTGGGGGCGATGTTGTCCTCTACGGTTATTATGGCATTGGTCGAAGAAATGTTTCCGCTGGGATCCATAACAGAGAATACTATACTGTTCTGCCCCAGGTCGCTACAAGTGAAGTTTTCCTGGCTTACCCACATGCTGTCTATGCTACAGTTATCGCTGCTGCCATTGTTCACCATCATAGGGGTGATATTACCCTGGCCATTGGCATCCAATTGTACCGTTAAGTTTTGGCTCAGGGCAACGGGATTGATATTGTCTTCCACTATTACCGTATCTGTACCGGTAGTACTGTTGCCTTCTGTATCGGTAATGGTTATAGTTACCACGTTAACCCCCAGGTCATTACAGTCGAAGCTGGTTTGACTGGCGCTGTAGAACAACTGGTTGGCGCAGTTATCGAAGCTGCCGTCATCCAGTTGTGAAGGTGCGATACTAACTTGTCCGGTAGCACCAAGTTGGATGGTAATAGTCTTGGTAACAAGAGTAGGGCTGATAGTATCCTGTACATCGATCAGGAAAGTGGCGCTGGCATTGTTACCTTGCCCGTCTGTAACGGTCAATGTTTCCAGGTTGAGACCTTCATCCCCGCAACCGTAAACGCTTTGACTTAAGCTGTAAGAAAGCGGGCAGTTATCGCTGGAACCGTTATCCGCCATTTGAGGGGTGATAGTAGCCTGCCCATTAGCATCCAGGTATACAGTAAGATTCTGGGCCACTGCTACCGGAACAAAAGTATCCACAACGGTAACTATGGCTGTGTTTGTTCCAATATTATTATTGACGTCAGTAACGCTCAGGGTAACGGTATTGGCTCCCAGATCGTCACAGTCGAAGCTGGTGGTATCTAAAGCCATACTCTGTATACCACAGGCATCGGTGCTGCCGTTGTCAATATCCCCGGTGGTAATGCTGGCCTGGCCGTTAGCATCGAGATACACCGTAATGTTCTGGGTAAGCACGTCAGGTTTAACGGTATCTACCACCGTAACCGTAGCGGTAGCCGAATCTACGTTGGCACTAACATCATATACGGTGAGGGTAACGGTATTAGCTCCGATATTGGAACAGTTAAAGGTATTAGGACTAACACCTAAACTATCCAGGCCGCAAGCATCAAAGCTGGCACTGTCCACATCGGAAGGCATAACCGTTACATTTCCGCTGGCATCGAGGTAAGCGGTAAAATTCTTGGTGATTACGGTGGGAGGTGTAATATCAAGCAGAATAACGGTTGAACTGGCGGTATCACTACAACCGTTGGCATCGGTAACGGTTACCGTATAGGTACCAGCTCCCAGGCCTGTTATAGAAGCTGTGGTAGCGCTATTGCTCCAGTTAAAGGTATAAGGTGGCGTTCCGCCAGTGGCTGAAGCAGTAGTACCACCATCGAATTGACCGGTACAGCTTTCGTTACTATCAACTACTGATGAAGCTACCAATACAGCAGGCTCGGTCACCGTTACACTCGCTGAATCGGTACAACCGTTGGCATCGGTGATCGTTACACTGTAAGTACCGGCTGTTACACCCGTGATGCTGGCGTTAGTCGCAGC
>JANQHO010000123.1 GCA_028277105.1 Owenweeksia sp.
TAGCCGGTGAAACCGCACCCAAAGGAAGGACCATGGGGCATGCCGGGGCCATAGTTGGCGGTGCCGATGATACTGCCCAGGCCAAAAAAGCTATCATGAGAGAATGCGGAATTGAGGTAGTGGATTCCCCTGCTGATATTGGCTCAAAGATGGCAGAATTAATGGGAGTGACCGCCTGATAGAAAGAAATTGAGAGAGATGATAAAAGCCTTGCTATTTAGCGGGGCTTTTGTTTTTATTTGCCTGAAGGCTGAGCTTGGTGCAGGATAAATTTTGAGATATCAATCTTAGACTGAAATTCCAATATTAGATTAAACTTAAAAAACAATTAACCCCAAAATTTTTAGCACGGCTATATTTTTTTAAATTTCGCAGCAGAAGCCAATCCCAGGGTGGGAGTTCTTCATAACCAAAAACCAAGAATAAGCCTTATGAGAAACGCAATCAAGTGGTTTGAGATCCCGGTAAGGGACATTAAACGGGCCAAGGCCTTTTACGAAGAGATTTTTGGGATCGATATGCAGGATTTCGATGCCAACGGAAATCTAAAAATGGCCCTGTTTCCGTCAGAAGACGGTACAATAGGAGGGGCCCTATGCCAAAATGAAGATTTTTACGTGCCCTCAGGCCTGGGAACACTGGTCTATCTCAATGCCGACCCCGACCTGGAAAAGGTACTGGAACGTACCAAAAGGGCTAAAGGCCGCATCATACAACCTAAGGTTTTGGTGACTGAAAATATTGGCTATATGGCTGTAATTGAAGACAGTGAAGGAAATAAAATAGCCTTGATGTCTAAAAATTAACAGCCTGGCAAAAAATAAATGCCAGATTACGTTCAAATACTTTTACTGGCTTTGCTAGCCGGGGCAGCTATCCCGCTGGGAGGGGCCTTAGGAGCAATAGAAAGCCTATATCCCCGATGGCTAAACGAAGACTGGCGCCATGGCATCATTGCCTTTGGCGGTGGAGCTTTACTATCAGCTATAAGCCTGGTGCTGATACCAGAAGGTATAAAGTCGCTCTCTACCCTTACCGCCCTGGGTTCGTTTTTAGCGGGGGGGATCTTATTTTGTGTACTGGACTACCGTTTGTCTAAAAGCAAGGGGTCTGCCGCCCAGCTAATGGCTATGCTGCTCGATTTTATTCCTGAAGCCATCGCTTTAGGGGCTGCCCTGGCACAAGGTTCAGGAACAGGCATTCTGCTGGCTTTTCTAATAGCGGTACAAAATTTACCCGAAGGTTTCAATTCCTTTCGCGAAATTAAAAGTAGCAGTAGTTATAAATCCATCAAAATCATAGGTTTCTTTGTGTTGTTGAGCTTTCTGGGGCCTTTAAGTGCTTATTTAGGAGCTACTGCTTTGGCTGGAGAAGCTGCTATCCTGGGTGTTCTTATGCTGGCCAGCAGTGGGGGCATACTGTATCTCACTTTTCAGGATATTGCTCCCCAGGCTAAACTGGAAAAACATTGGGCTCCTTCGGTAGGAGCAGTACTGGGGTTTGCTGTGGGGCTGGCAGGGCACATGTTTACTCATAGCTGAGGCTTTCTGCATTTTTAAGTATTCACAGGCCATTGATTTACCTGCTAGTTTATACCTTTGGCATCCTAAAAAATATTCAAATCATAATACTCTTACTAACATGAAGATTACTGTAGTAGGTGCCGGGAACGTAGGTGCCACTTGTGCTGATGCTTGTGCTCGCAACGAACTCGCCAATGAAGTTATTTTGGTTGATATCAAAGAAGGCCTGGCCGAAGGCAAAGCCCTGGATATTTGGGAGACATCACCTATTACTTTATACGATACCCGTACCATAGGATCTACTAATGATTACACTAAAACAGCCGGCTCTGATGTGGTGGTCATCACTTCAGGTTTGCCCCGTAAACCTGGTATGAGCAGGGACGACCTGATCAATACCAACGCCAAGATCGTAAAATCGGTTACGGAAAATGTGATTGCCCATTCACCTGAAGCTATCATCATAGTGGTTTCCAATCCCCTTGATGTGATGTGCTACACGGCTTTTCTTACCACTCAAAAGAAAAATAAGAACAAAGTAATGGGTATGGCTGGTATACTGGACACCGCCCGTTACCGCTCTTTCCTGGCAGAGGCTCTGAACTGTTCCCCTAAAGATATTCAGGCCGTACTTATGGGAGGTCACGGTGACACCATGGTGCCACTTCCCCGTTACACTACTGTAAGTGGTATTCCCGTAACGGAGCTCATTGAAAAAGATAAGCTGGATGCCATCATTGAGCGCACTAAAAAAGGAGGAGGCGAATTGGTGAACCTTATGGGTACTTCCGCCTGGTATGCTCCCGGAACTGCTGCCGCCCAGATGGTTGAGGCGATTGTGCGCGACCAGAAGCGCATTTTCCCTTGCTGCGCCTGGCTGGAAGGAGAATACGGTTTAAATGATATTTACCTTGGCGTACCGGTTAAATTAGGTAAGGAAGGTATCGAAGAGATCATTGAACTCGATCTTAATGAAGAAGAGAAGGAACTGGTCAATCAATCGGCTGATCACGTTAAGGAAGTAATGAAGGTACTGGACAACATGGAATTGTTTTGAGCAATTATTATATTACTGAAATCAAGAAGCCCTGTAAATTTCACAGGGCTTTTTTATTGTCAAAAAAATGACAGCTTTTAGCCTGGTTAAATCCTTAACTTCGACCTTACAAACAAATACTAAAAAACTTCTTTATGTCAAATCAACATGATTTTTCTGGTTTAAAAGCAGTTTTTATAAACTGTACTTTGAAGAGATCACCTGAAGTGAGCCATACCGAAGCCCTGATGAGGGTTTCTATGGAAATAATGAAAAAGAATAAGGTAGAAGTAGAACTGATAAGGGCGGTAGATCACAATATTGCTTTTGGGGTTTACCCTGATATGACCGAGCAAGGTTGGGAAGATGACGGTTGGCCTGGCATTTTAAAGAAGGTTTTGGCTGCGGACATATTAGTTATAGGTACGCCTATCTGGCTGGGAGAAAAATCATCTGTTTGCAGCCAGGTGATAGAACGGCTTTATTCCGCATCCGGAGAACTCAATGAAAAAGGGCAATACATCTATTACGGCAAGGCAGGAGGTTGTATCATAACCGGAAACGAAGATGGGATAAAGCATTGTGCCATGAGCATTCTGTACGGCTTACAGCATCTCGGTTACACTATACCGCCCCAGGCCGATGCCGGCTGGATTGGGGAAGCTGGTCCCGGACCTTCTTATCTCGATGAGAACTCTGGCGGTCCCAAAAATGATTTTACCCAGCGCAACACCACTTTTATGACCTGGAACCTGATGCACACGGCCCGCATGTTAAAAGACCGGGGCGGTGTACCCGCTTATGGCAATCAACGCTCCGAATGGGAAGCCGGAGCGCGTTTTGATCACCCTAACCCTGAATATCGCTAAACCCTGATCTATGGAACTTTGGGAGTCTTTTAAAGAATGGTTTTTGAGTCTGGGAGATAAGTATGGAGTAGATCCGATCATTTTCGGAAGTATCTACGTAGGCGCTATTCCTTTTTTTACTTTGTCGATAGGGTGGTTGGTTCGCAATTACCGCAAAGGGAAGACCATTACATTACCTGTTCTTTCAGCGGGATTCTTTTTTATATCCGCTTATTTGTATTTGTTTATAGTGGGCGAAAATATCCCCTGGTGGGTTTATATCATGTTGGGAGCTATGATCTCTTACGGAGCATGGAGCACTTACAAGAGCACCAGGAAAAAAGCAGAACAAGCAAAGGAAGAAGATGACACTGAAGGAGATCAGAAATAAATACAATTCATCCTTAAGTTCGAGATATTCCAAAAAAGAGGCGGAAAGCCTCTTTTTTATTATACTGGATCACCGTCTTAAGATCAACCGTATCCAGTATCTATCAGATAGTATGTTTGAAATTTCAGACGAAGACAAAACCTTTCTTTTGGATGATCTTCATCAATTAAAAGCAGGCAAACCCTGGCAGTATATGACCGGTGAAGTAGAATTTTGCGGCCTGAGCCTTTCGGTGGACCATAATACATTGATCCCAAGACCTGAAACGGAAGAACTGGTGTATTATATCCGCCAGGAGTTAAAAGCTCCTCCTCTCAGCATTCTGGATGTAGGAACCGGAAGCGGATGTTTGGCCATAGCTTTAAAACACTTTTATCCCGATGCTAATGTTATGGCTGTTGATATAGCCCAGGGAGCATTAGCTGTAGCCAGGAGAAATGCCGATAAGTTGAATTTGAGCATAGATTTTACAGAGGTGGATATTCTCAAGCAGAATTGGGTAATAGAGCGAAAATTCGACTTGATAGTGAGCAACCCGCCTTATATACATAAAAACGAAGCCATCTTTATGGAAGAACAGGTCTTGGCCTACGAACCACATGAAGCTTTATTTGTAGAAAGCTCTGATCCGATTGTTTTTTACAGGGTAATAAAGGAGTTAGCTTCATTGAAGCTCAACAAGGGAGGGTATTTTTTTGCGGAAATAAACCGACAATACGGGAAAGATTTACTGAGATTGTTTTCCGGTAGTCGGTGGGAATCTGAAATAGAGAAAGACCTTTCAGGTAATGAGCGCTTTTTGAAGGCTCATATAGTATAAAAAAACCTCTGTCAGGCAGAGGTTTTAATTCTTTATCACTTGCTGGTATTGCTTACAGCTTAGCGTTGAGGTCAGAACCAGCTTTAAACTTAGCTACAGTTTTAGCGGGAATTTGAATTTTTTTGCCGGTTTGAGGATTTCTACCTTCACGGGCAGACCTTTCTGAAGTAGAGAAAGTACCGAAACCTACCATAGATACACGACCACCTTTAGCTAAAGTACTGGTTACGTTATCTGTAAAAGAATCTAATGCTTTTTTAGCAGCAGCTTTGGAGATACCAGCGTCAGCGGCCATTGCATCAATAAGATCAGCTTTGTTCATAATAGATAATTTTAATTAAACATTTGTAACGTCAACAAATATAGACGAATAGCGGGATTGCGCAAGATTTAGGGCCTAAAAACTCCTTTTTTTGTTGATAATTACGGTATTTTGTTAATAAAGTAGGGCTGTATGTCAGTACTGGAGCGGCTTTCAGCGCATTTTTGCTCCTTTTTCGAGCTGAAACCCATTCAGCAATTCCGGTACTTTCATCCGTCTTTTTCCCGGTAGTTGCACTTCTTTCAGCTCAAGCCAGGCATCATTACAGGCTACTCTCCAGTAATTTCTGTTATCAGTTGCTATGGTGCCGGGATCAATATTTTCATTTTTTTTCCCTATTGAGGTAGAATATATTTTAACCGTTAGTGGCTTTTCAGTTCCATTAATAACGGCAAAAGCGCCAGGATAAGGTGATAACCCTCTTATTCTATTGTAAACAGATGCAGCGGGGGCGTTGAAATGAAGCCTGGTATCATCTTTAAAGATCTTGGGCGCTGTTTTTAGGTTCTTTACCTCCGGTTGTGGAGAAGAGCGATGACGGTTAGCCTCAATGTCGTTTACAGTCTTTAACAAAAGATCAGCTCCGGTATGCATTAAGTTGTCGTGCAGGCTTCCTGCTGTATCATCCGGTGCAATGGGTATCCTCACTGAGTCAATAATAGCTCCGGTATCGATGTTTTCATTAATAAAAAAGGTAGTAGCCCCGGTTTCCTTTTCTCCGTTAATGATGGCCCAGTTAATAGGGGCCGCTCCCCTGTAATCGGGAAGGAGGGAAGCATGGAGGTTGATGGTTCCTTTGGGTGGCAGTGCCCATACTGCTTGCGGGAGCATACGGAAAGCTACCACAGCGATCAACTCTGGTTTGTTATCCTGTAGTTTTTTGATAAACTCCTCCGATTTCAGCTTTTCGGGTTGTAATACGGGTAAGTTTTGTTCAAGGGCGTATTGTTTAACGGCTGATTGCTGCATCTTTTTTCCTCTGCCGGCAGGTTTGTCGGGAGCGGTAACCACAGCAACGATCTCATGGGAACTCTCGTGAAGTTTTTTAAGGCTGGCCACAGCAAAGCCGGGTGTACCCATAAATACTATACGCATAGTTTATATAAAAATCTCCAGCAAAGGTAGGACGGTATGCCCGGGTGAAGAAAATAATCTTGAAATAAAGGCCAACAACAGCCCCTGTTATTTCGGTTGTAAGGCCGGATTCAACTCAAATGCCCTTTTAAAATAAGGCTGGGCTTCCTCCATTCTCCCCAATTGGTTTAAGGTTATAGCCTTGTAATACAAATAACTGGCATTATCAGGGTTCAGGTTTAAAGCCCGGTCAAAATAAACCAGGGCTCTTTCAAACTCCTTCAAGGCACCATAGGTAGCCCCCAGGTTACCGATAGCATCAATATAATAGGGATCTATCCCCACAGCTCTCTCATAATATTCTTTGGCTTTCAGGTAATTGCCTTTGGCAAAATAAATGGCGGCAGTATTGTTTAGGGTTTCAACACTTCCCTCTCCCATACCAAGGGCTTCTTCAAAATAAGAGAGTGCTTTGTCGTACTGGTTGAGTTTATAATAGGACAGGCCCAGTTGAGCCACCGCATCACCGTAATTTTTTTTCAATTTCGCGGCCTTTTCAAAAGCTCTGATCCCTGTATTGATCGATGCTGTTCTTTCGACAGGACCCAATTGTTTTAACCAATCAGAATCGATCTGTTCCAGTCCGTACCAGTAATTCAGTAAGGGGCTATCAGGGTGTTTTTTTACATCAGCGGTATAAAGCGTACGGTTATTGAACCACTCTTGATTTCTTTGAACAGTAAGCCAACCATAGATAAGAGATATAAGCAATAAGGGCAGGGCAACCCGGGTGGATTTCAACGCAGTAGAAATACCGGAAGTAGTATTGGTGTCTCTTTTCCACCAATAACTTAGGCCCAAGCCCATTAACAAAATGACCCCCAGGGAAGGGGTGAACAACAGGCGTTCGCCAAATATAGTTCCTATCATCAGCAAAAGGTTACTGTGTAAGAAATGGGTAATCAGAAAGAAGAGAATAGCAAAGCTCCATATTTCACGGTTCTTCCAACCTTTTACAGCTATCCAGATACCGGCTCCATAAACCAAAAGAGACGACAATACCGGCCAGGAGGCCCAGCTGACATTTTTAAACTGGGGGTAAGAATAATCGCTGACCAGGGGATAGGGAATGATCATTTTGTAGAGATAAAGCCCCATATAGCGGATGGAAGAGGCCAGTTTGGAAAAAGGATCAGGCTGAGCCATTAACCAGCTTCCATCTCCTGACTGTGCAGCCAAACTGGTCAAAGCATGATTTCTCGCTATTAAGAAAACTAAGAGGGGAATAATAAAGGGTAAGGTCAGTAGCGTTGCCGATTTCAGTTTTTTGTTGTAAAAAAAGTACAGAACTAATGGAATAATGCCTATCATGCTTACAGAGCTTTCTTTGGAAAATAGAGCCAGTAAGTAACAAATAAGGGCCACAAAAAATGCCGGTTTGTTCTGTTTGCGCAGAAAAAGGTGCAGGGTGTGGAAAAGGCCAAGCATGAAGATAA
The DNA here is from genome assembly GCA_028277105.1 of Owenweeksia sp. Lineage (GTDB taxonomy): Bacteria > Bacteroidota > Bacteroidia > Flavobacteriales > Schleiferiaceae > JANQHO01. The sequence goes on from JANQHO010000123.1 coordinate 7,511, forward strand.
AAGCCATCAATTCATCCCTCGATTTAATATTGGCTACTACTTCAGTGTGAATGGGGTGTAATACAAACAGTAAAGTAACTGCAAAAGGAAGCAAAGGGTGTTGACGGATTAACCATTTTTGGAGCAAACCGTAAAGCAATAGCGTCAGCAATACGTACAATAGAACATTGACCAAGTGGTAGCCTGCGGCTCTTCCTGCAAACCACTCATATTCTATGGCAAACATACTCAAAGGCAAGGGGCGGTAAAGATTTCCTCCCTTGGCCCAGTAACCCGCCCTGTAATGGGTGGTAAAAATTTCACCGATGGCGTCACTGCCTTTTTTAACAATGCGGTTCTCCGAAATAACAGAATAATCGTCCAGGGCGAAATTGTGCCCTAAAGTGTTAGCATATAAAACAAAAGCTACAAAAGCTAAAAAGAAATACGCCCAATTCTGTTTTATAAATACCATGGTAAAAGATCAAATGAAAATGATCAGCATCACAACTTAAGGCTTATATCATGTTCCCCTACAGTTTGTCCATGCTGTAAAGAAGAAGCTAAAAAATCCCCTGTAAATAGGGGATTGAAAAGCGGAAAAAAAATCATTTTAAAAATCAATACTTACACCTAGACCACTGGTAAAAGCGTTGTAGGTACCAAATGTATAATCGGCTGTAACGGCCATTACCCATAGAAACTTGAGTCTGACTCCTAAATTTCCGACAAAGCCTCCTGCATCGTCCACTGTCAGGTCAACGGGATCTTCGTAAGTGACCTCCTGTATGCCATTATCGTAGCTGTAGGTGCCCAAGAGCCTAATATTAGTAGTACCACTGTTAAAACCGGCTCCACCGTATACGGTAACAAAAAGGAATTTTTTAGAAACCAATGCCCTGAAGGTATAGCCATTTACATCGATATCCATTTTTTGGTCATCATCGTTCAATGCCTGCTCGTAAGAAAGGCCGGTATAACCAAAGAAAAGGGATACGTCAAGCGGAATTTTATCAGCACCGGGGATCCACTGCAATATATCGTGAGTTACCCCTATACCAAACATATTGATCTCTCCATCATCTACACCAGGTATTCCCATGGTGGGTAAATAACGAAGATGGACGTTGGTATTTTTAACCAAACCAACGGATGCATTGAGCATCGGTACCGGCATGTAGGAAAAACCCACTCCACCGGGAGCATTAAATTGAGAGATATTGGTGATATCTCCTTCAGCTTTAAGGGCCGGCCCATCGTCTTCACTGCCAAAAGCAGTTGGTGTTTCTGCCTGGCTGATATTGCTATTGGCCAGCACGAGGGAATTCAGATCACTATTGGATATAGTAAAGGTTTCGTCTTCAGTTGGAATTGAAATAACAGATACCGTAGCCATAATGTCAAAGCGTCCCAGTTTATGAGGTTTAGCGGTATAGTACCAACCATTATTGATCCCTACACCCAACGATCTGGCAAAAGGGGAGAGGTAACCATTGGCCAGGTAGTCTATATCCTGTTGTGATCCAGCTATAAAGCTGCTTGGAGTGAGTAGTTGGGCCTTGAGTCCGGTTACAGCCGCAAAAAGGATCAGAAAACAAAATAAAGTAGTCTTTTTCATAGGATGAGATGATTGATGTTTGTTCCAAATTTAACATTATGTGTACAGATGCCAATTAAAGCGTCAATTATTTATTGAGTGTTACCTTATCTGTTGTTACGGTGACCGTTCCCTCATCTACCAGTTCTCGCAGGCTTTCAGCCAGTGAAGCTTCTTTAATCCGAAATTCTTTTGATATTTCAGTCACGCTGGCTTCCCGTTGTTCCTTTAAAAATTGCACGATACGTTTAGTAAGGCTTCCCTTATCAGATTGATTGTCTTTTTTGCGGCAAACATCACAGTGACCACATTCTGTAGTTGACTTCTCTCCAAAATAATTGAGCAAAAGTTTGCTGCGGCAGATGTGGTCGCTTTCGACAAAATCTGTGACGGCACCAATTCTCTTTTTCAAATCTTCAAAACGGTATCGGTGATTTTCAGGCGAAACAGAAAGGTGCTTAGCTTGTTGACGGTTTTCATTAACCGTGATAAAACTCTTTTCTTCACGGGGCTGATAATCAATAACACCCTGTTTTTTGAGGTGTAGTAATATTTTTTTTACCTCTTCGTAAGGTATTTTAAGTCGGGCAGCCAGGAGATTCTCATTGATGGAGGTATATTCTGTGTCGAGGCCACCATAGGAACGCAAAAGGGTTTTAATAAAACCATCGAGTTTGGGATGACGTAACTGAAAATCGTAAAGCGTTGTTTTATCTGTTGTGATCAGGATCTTGGAAGATCGCTCAAAACCTTCGTTGAGCTGTATTAAGCCTTCTTTTTCCATGATCTTAAAAGCCTGGTAGGTTTTCAGGGAGGGAAGCGAATACTTTTTTACAAAGACATTGAAATCAAAATCATAACTTATACCTTCACCGGAACCTGTGGCCAATTGTAAATGATTGAAAAGGCATTGATGAACATGCTTAATGAAATCCAGTTCGGGAAAAGATTGCAAGTATTTACTCCTTAGATCTTCTATATCAGAAGGCCCTACCAATATCACAGAATAGGAGGTATTGCCATCGCGTCCTCCGCGGCCGGCTTCTTGAAAATAAGCTTCCAGGGAATCGGGAAGATCAAGGTGTAACACCAGCCGGACATCAGGTTTGTCTATACCCATGCCAAAGGCATTGGTACAGACCATTATCCGGGTTTTGTTTTGGATCCACTCCTGTTGTTTGCTTTTCCGCTCTGCGGTGCTGAGTCCTGCGTGGTAATGGTCGGCCGTGAAACCATTTTTCTTTAGCCATTCCGCAATTTCTACCGTATGTCTGCGGTTGCGCGCATATATAATAGCAGTACCAGGTATTTTTTGCAGTATTTCCAGGGTCTTGCTCCACTTCTTCTCTGTTTTTAATACGTTATAGTGAAGGTTGGAGCGATAAAAGCTTTTTTGAAATACATTAGTCTGCCTGAAGTTCAGCTTTTGCTGAATGTCTTCTACTACTCTAGGAGTAGCTGTAGCAGTAAGGGCCAATACCGGAACATTAGCCAACAGCTTTCTTATTTCGGCAATCTCCAGATAGGGCGGTCTGAAATCATAACCCCATTGCGAGATGCAGTGAGCTTCATCAACAGCCAGCAGATTGACTTTCATTCTCTTGAGTCGCTCTTGCACCAGCTCACTTTTTAATCTTTCAGGTGAGAGGTAAAGAAATTTATATTTTCCCTGTACACAGTTTTCCAGCGCCAGGTCAATTTCACGGTAGCTGTAACCGGAAGTAAGGGCAATAGCCGGTATATTCAACTTCTTCAGGTTTTGAACCTGATCATCCATAAGAGCTATAAGAGGCGAAACAACAAGACCAATGCCTTCTGCGGCCATAACCGGAACCTGAAAGCATATGGATTTTCCCCCTCCGGTAGGCAATAAGGCCAGGGTGTCCTTTCCACTCATAGCAGACAGAATGATATCTTCCTGTAGTGGCCTGAAATTATCGTAACCCCAATGCTGTTTTAATACCTTGTGAATATGCTCTCTCATACAATTTCAAGAGAGGAAAGTATAAAAGATATCCTGTATTCAGGAGTTTCTTTGGGAATATCAATAACCTCGTAGCCGGCATCGTTGTATATTCCTTTCATGTTGTCATAAACCTTTATCATCATGTCCAAAGGCTCTTTCCTTTCTTCATCCTGCTTATAGATATCAGGCCAGGGTGGAGCGATAAAAACTAAAGGATGATAAGGAAAATTTCTCGCCCTTTCCAGGTAGTGTTGGTAGTCATATCCATCGTATTTCAGGTAAGCTGTAACATCGTATAGTCCCCGGTCGTAAAAATTCCATTGTCCTGCCATGGCATTGTTATACTGCTGTAATTGTTTGTTGAAAACAATTTCACTGAATGCAGGATTATCGATCCAGGGGACCAGATCAGTTTGCAATTCCAGTTGTTCTTTGATCACTGCGCGGGCTATTTCGCGCTGACAGGGGAAACCCCTGGCTGCCAGCATATCGATAAGGGTGGTTTTTCCAGAGCCCGGGCCTCCGGTAATAATTACCCTTTTGGTTTCGTTCATCAATAAGGTATACCCAGTTTACGGTAGATAAATCCTAATAACCAGGCCGGGCCTATCAGCAGGAATTGAATATCCTGGAAAAACGAAGGTTTTTTACCTTCTATTTTGTGACCGATAAACTGCCCGACCCAGGCAGCTGCAAATATAATAAGGGAGCTTTGCCAGAGTGGAATATTAATCTGCTCTAACCAAAAAATTCCTTGTAAACAGAGAATGCTGAAGAGCAAAATGCCGACAAACATGGAGAAAGACAAGCGCAGGTAAAACAGTAAGCCCAGAAAGATCACCAGGGTTCCAAAATGAATGTAAGGCTGCCAGTAAAGCGGGAAAAGGCTTTTAAGCCCATTGGCTGGAATGGCGGCCAGCAGGGCAACAATACTGTAAAATATTAAAGGAACGCATATCCAATGGATAGCCTTATTAACGGGGTTTTGATGACTAATACCATAATCGGAAAACCAATGGTCTATGGACTTCATACACGTTTGATTTAGCAAACAAGTTACACTATTTTCGTAGGAATTTTTAAATATTAAAGCTGTTATATGGCTCAAGGAAGAGAGAAATACGACAAATTACTGCAACAGTTAAAGGATGGTTTTGAGTGGCCAACGGTGTATATGTTTAAATTTATAATAGCTGCGGATAACCAAAAACTGGCTCAGGTAGAAAACCTGTTCAATAGCAAAGAAGCAACTATTCGCATCGCTCAATCTCGCAAAGGCAATTACCTTAGCATTACTGCCAAGGAGATGATGATGAGCCCCGAAAGGGTAATAGACCGTTATCGCGAGGCGGAGGAGATAGAAGGCCTGATCACACTTTAAATAAATGTTATTGTCCTATTGACAAGACTGAGAAGTACACGATTTCACGGTCTTCTGACTTTATTTTGAACTCAATAGGGTTGCAACACCTCTCGCAATCTTCTATGTATTCCTGCTCTGGTATTGAGAGGTCTACCAGAATCGAAACTCCGGTAAAACAATACGGGCAGTTGAAAAAGTACTCTTCCATTTTTAATGGTTTTAACGCTATTTTAACTTTCTAATTAACTTAAATGCAGGGTTTTATGTTCTAGTTTAGCCGGTATAACATTAAATTTCTGCAACCATGAAATACCACACTTCACTTTTAGTAAGCCTGATTTTCACGCTTGTTTTATTGATTCCAGTACAAGCCCAGGAAGAAGATAAGATCAAGATAGACGTAACCATTGACAAAGATGGTGAGACCCGGAGAATTATAAAGGAGTTTGACAAAGATCAACTTATGGAGAATATACAGAAACTCAAGGAAGAGCTAAATGACCTGGAAGGAGTAGATGTAAATGTCATTATGAATGAAATTGGAGAAAGAGACGTTTTTGTAGCCTCCGGCTTTTCAGACATGATATCGGGTAAAGAACGCCCCTTTTTAGGAATTACCGGTAAAACCGGTGAAAATGGTACGGTAGTCATCACCAAGGTTATCGAAGGAACTGCAGCTGAAAAAGCAGGCTTACAAACAGGAGATATTGTCTTGAAAGCCGATGGTGAGTCTATGGATAGTTACCAACAATTGGTGGATGCCATAAGATCGAAAGAACCGGGCGATAAAATGAAGATTACAGTAGACAGGAACGGTAAAAAAGTAAGACTGGAAGCGAAACTGGAGAAGCAGTCGTTAAGACATCTTGCGTGGAAAGTAAAGCGGGGTAGCGGAGATAATGAAGTAATGGCGTGGAGAGGCAATAAACTGTTGGAACTTAAAAACAGGCCTTATGTTGGTATTAGCTATTCAGGTGGTGAGAAAGATGTTCTCATTACCAAAGTGATGAATGATTCACCAGCTGAAAAAGCCGGGTTAAAAAGAGGTGACATAATTACTGCGATAGATGGTAAGAGTATAGAGGAAAGGGGTCTTCTTGAATTCCTCAATGAGGCAGAAGAAAGTCAAAAAATGAAACTCACCATACAAAGAGGGGAAGAAGAGATCACCAAAACGGTGAAACTGGGTGAAAAAAAAACTTTAAGGACCAATAGTTTTTTTAACTCTGACCATGTGGTAGATTTTGACAGGACCTTTGTATTTGTAACCTTAATAGAAAAAGAAGAGGAAGAAATGCTCAGTAAAGCCCTGGGTGCTGATATAAGCAATATGGAAGAACCCGAAGATGTTGAGATCAGCGTTTTTCCCAATCCCAGCAATGGGGAGTTCAATATTAATATTAGCAACGACTCCCGGGAAGAAGCAGAGTTAAAGGTATTTAACAGCAAAGGAGAGCAATTACAAAGCTATACTTTGCCTGCAGGGCAAATTAATCAACAGGTAAGTATAAGCAACCAGCCGGCCGGAAACTATTTTGTAGTATTACAGCAAGGCGATAGGCTTATTACCAAGAAACTCATTAAAAAATAAAAAACTAAAGCCCTGCTATTTAGGGGGGCTTTTTTTCTGTTTTTGAGGAACTATAAAAGTACCGCGTCCTCCAACCACCAGCCTTTGTACCGGTGAGTTTTTATAGTCGGGATGAATAGCATTTTCCTTGCGATAATTAGTAAAGAAATTCTCGGGAAACTTCCCGTAATGCGTGTCAAATTCAATCGCTTCTTCTACAATGCGTTTAGCACTTTTATAAAGCAGCTTCAACTTTTCTTCTGTTATATTAGCTGCAATTTCTTCCGGGTGTACCCCTACTTCAAAAAGCATTTCATCTGCTATCCAGTTGCCGATTCCTGCAAAGTGCTTTTGATCCAACAGTACATTTTTAATAAAGGTTTTACGGTTTTTAAAGGCTTTGATAAAAGACTTCTCATCAATTTCAAGCAGGTCGGTTCCCAGTTTATTACTAATGTGGTAGTCGGCTAAATCACTGACAATCTGGATAACACCAAATTTACGCAAATCGCGAAACGCTAATTTGTCACCATTTTCAAATTCAATTACAAAGCGAGTGTATTTGGGTAAAGGAGCAGTTTCACTGAAAATTTCCAGACTTCCGGTCATACCGAAGTGCAAGTGTAGCCATTTGCCGTTTGAGATTTTTGCAAACAGGTATTTCCCGGTTCTGCGGGTTTCCGTAAAGCTCTCGTTGAGCAGGCTTTTGCGTATTACATCCCGTGGGCTTTTGAATATTTTGTCGAGTTTATCGTGAAACTCAACATTAACGATCTTTTTACTAAGGGCTACTTCTTCAAAGTAACGCTTCAGTATCTCAACTTCTGGCAATTCAGGCATATGTAGATGTATGGTTTTGTATTCAGTGATAAAATCATTATATTAATTTTTTGTTCGAATCACCTATAAAAATCAGATAAACAATGTTACAAGCGAACGTAGAAACTGGAAAGTATAACGAAAGTATGGAAAGAGCAGTAGATTACGTTGAAAATCTCGGCTTTGAAAATATAAGAGCGAGATATGAGGGCTACAATGAGCCGGCAGGTTTAAAGATGAAAGGTGAGCAGAAAAAATTTGTGCCGGATATTACTGCTACTAAGAACGGAGGCAAATACTATTTTGAAATAGCAGACAGAAATGAAAACCCCCAGGAAGTGGTTGGAAAATGGAAATTGATGAGTACCCTGGCCGGTATGAAAAACGGTGACCTTCGCATTTTTGTACCATATGGCTCTATGAAATATACCAACGACATTTTGGCCGGGAAAAATATTACTGCCGAAGTGATCAAGTTGCCCAGGTAAAACAGTAATAGTATTTTTAAATCTTTAAATTTTACCGTTGTTTGCAGTTGTTGATGTTGAGACCACCGGTGGCTATGCCTCTGGTCACCGTATGACTGAAATAGCCATTGTGATTCACGATGGCCTTAAAATAGTAGAAGAATTTTCAACGCTGCTCAACCCTCAGCAGCCAATACCACTTTCCATTCAAACCCTTACGGGAATAACACCAGAGATGGTAGAAAATGCCCCTCTTTTTGAAGAAGTGGCAGAAGAGGTAATGGAATTGCTGGGGAACCACATTTTTGTAGCTCACAACGTAAACTTTGATTATGCCTTTGTTCGTAGCGCCCTGGCCGAATGCGGTTATAATTACAACCCCAGAAGGCTGTGCAGTGTACGCTATTGCAGGAAGATAGAGAAAGACCTGCCTTCCTATTCTCTCAAAAACCTTTGCAGGTACTTCAAGGTAAAAAATGAGGCTGCCCACCGTGCCTGGGGCGATGCCAGGGCTACTGCTCAAATACTGGGGCATCTACTGGAAAAAGATATCAAAGCGCAATGGCAATATCTGATCAAAAAAAACGCGGGCGAATTCAATTTACCGGCTCACTTACCTTCTGAAGACTACCACTGCTTACCCGAAAAACCCGGGGTCTATTATTTTTATGATAAGAACAACAGACCTATTTATATCGGCAAAGCCCGTAATCTCAAGAAGAGAGTAGCCTCCCATTTCATTTCTGATAAAGAGACCAGGCGAAGTCAAGCATTTAAAAGAGAGATATATCACTTAGATTACAAGCTTACCGGAAGCGAACTTTTAGCCAGCCTGCTGGAAGACCACGAAATAAGGCATTTCTGGCCTAGGTTTAACCTGGCTCAAAAGAATCCCAAAAAGAGATTCGGGGTTTTTGCCTATCGCAATCAGCGGGAAGAGTGGAGTATGGCCGTCAACCGAATTAGCGGCCAAAATGGTTACCTGGCCGAGTTTTTTTCTTATCATCAGGCGCTGGATTGGGTTTACAGTAAAATGAGCGAATACAGGCTCAACCCTCACCTTTGTTGTTTTCCCGGTTCAGCTAACATCAGCGCAGAAGAAGACCATCAAAAAAATTTTGAAAGGATGCTCAGCGATCTGAAAATTCAGGCTGAAAGCTTTTTGATCAAAACACCGGGCCGGGAAAGCAACGAAGATGGCTTTGCCTACATTGATAAAGGCAAGTTTGCCGGTATAGGATTTGTTTCCCGTTCCGTGGAAATATCTTCAGGCGAAGAAGTGCTGAACCACCTTCAAAACCTCAATAACAGTATTACTACCCAATCAATCATAACTAAAGTTGTGATGAACGGAACCTATCCCACCATAGCTCTGCAGGCTGTTTAAATCTCCTTACATTTGCCGCGTCAAACACTAAATAAACTCACAAAAAATATACTATGCCCGGAACCGATTTATTTGGAGCAGAGGAAAAAAAGGAAGTTTTAGACGTACTGGATACCGGTTGTCTTTTTCGTTATAATCATGAACACCTCCGCCAGGAAATGTGGAAAGCGCGGGAGATGGAAGAAGAGGTTAAACAGTTTACCGGGGCTTATTATGCCCATGCTGTTTCCAGCGGGTCAACGGCAGTAGCTTCTGTTATGGCAGCAGCAGGGCTGGGTTTTGGCGATGAAATCATTGTTCCTCCCTTTACTTACATAGCCACCATTGAAGGTGTTTTACTGGGTGGCGGCTTACCGGTTTTTGCCGAAATAGACGAAACTCTTTGCCTGAGTGCTGAAGGTATTGAGAAAGCCATTACTCCCAAAACCAAAGGAGTCATGCTGGTTCACATGTGCGGAGCTGCGGCTGATATGGATGGCATTATGGAAGTATGCCGCAAGCACAATTTGACCTTAATTGAAGATGCCGGTCAGGCTTTAGGTGCTTTCTACAAAGGCACATCCGTAGGACTGTTTGGCAAAGCAGGAGGTTTTAGCTTCGATTTTTTTAAAATTACCACTGCGGGTGAAGGTGGGGTTTGTATAACCAACGACAAAGAAATCTACGATATTATTACACAGTTCAGCGATCACGGTCACGATCACATTGGTGATAACCGTGGAATGGAACAGCACCCTATACTCGGAACCAACTTCAGGATTAGCGAGTTGCACGCTGCAGTAGGCTTGGCCCAAATGCGTAAGATCAACACGATCAGAGAAGCCAAACGCAGTCATAAAGTTTATTTAAAGCAACGTCTCTCTGAAGTAGCTGGAATTACCTTCCGCCATTTACCGGATGAAGAGGGAGACAGTGGCACTTTCCTGAATTTCTTTTTACCTGATCAGGCTACAGCAGAGAAAGCAGCTAAGGCTTTAGGAGAAGCCGGAGTGGGGGCAGCATACTGGTACACCAATATGTATCATTTCATCAACCAATGGGATCACCTCAAAGAACTACGCTCTCCCTTTAAAATGGCTATTCACCACTTAGGGGCTCCCCAGGATTATAAAAACCTTGAGCTTCCCAAATCGCAGGAAGTGGTAGGGCGCCTTATTTCCATAGGGATGAAAGTTACGTGGACAGAAGAGGAGCGCGAGGCCCTGGCCAATAGAATGACTGCCGTTTTAAAAGAAGTTTTAGCTCATTAACTACCGGAATGAAAAAAGCAATCGGCCTTCTTTTATCCTTCTTCCTCATAGGGTGCTCATCAGGCGGAGAGGCCGATCCGGCAATCGTGCAAAAGAGTGAGGCATACCGGTATACGGCCATTAATACAGATAATTTTCCCATCAAGGAAGTAATCTACGTTCCTGCTTATCCGGAAATACATACGGTAAATGAAAGATCGAAGCAGCAGTTAACCGTTACCCTAAGCATCAGAAACACCAGCCGCAGGGATTCCATTTATTTGGATAAGGTAGAATATTACGACTCCCGGGGCCAACTCGTTAAAAATTTTATAGATAAAACCATCCTTCTGGAATCACTGGAGTTGGCTTCGTTTGTAGTAGAACAAAAAAAGGAACATAGAGGATCCGGAGCCAGCTTTCTGGTGTACTATGCTTCACCGGTAGTAGATAATGTGCCGGAAGTTCAGGCTGTAATGATAGGGGCTGCAGGTCAGCAGGGCTTATCTTTCCTCACCAGGGGTAAAGTAATTGACCGTTACTAGAGTTAAATTATGATTATGCACAAGAATTTTAAAAATATTGACAAGGTTTGTTACGGAAGGGGTAGTTTTTCGCAGTTAGGTGATATCTTACAAACCAAGAGGGGAGAAAATGACGGGTTCATAGTTTTTATTGTAGACAATTATTTTGAAGGCAAAGAACTGGTCAACAAACTTCCCTTACAAGATAATGATGAATTGCTGTTTATAGACGTTGATCCTAAAGAGCCTACCACTGAACAGGTAGATGAAATAAGGGATAAGGTGTTGAATAAAAAAGGTTTACCGGACGGGGTGGTCGGCATCGGTGGAGGGTCTATTATGGATATAGCCAAGGCGCTTTCGTTGATGTTTACAAACGAGGGTTCCAGTACTTTATACCAGGGCTTGAACCTGGTTAAAAAACCGGGAATATACCATCTGGGTATTCCCACGATCTCCGGCACAGGGGCTGAGTGCAGTATGACAGCCGTACTGACAGGACCAGAAAAGAAGCTGGGTTTAAAATGTGACTGGACCGTATTTAACCAGCTCATTCTCGATCCTGACCTTACCACCAGCGTTCCCCGGAACCAGTGGTTTTATACCGGAATGGATACTTATATCCATTGTATTGAGTCCGAAACAGGCATATTTTACAACGCTTTTTCCAAAGCCTATGGTGAAGAATCCCTCAAGCTTTGCCGCGAAGTTTTTTTAGGGGACCATGCTGGTCAGAATCCGGAAAACGATGAAAAACTTATGATTGCCAGCCTCTTTGGAGGGCTGAGCCTTACGTATAGCGAAGTTGGAGTTTGTCATGCCTTGTCTTACGGTTTATCCAAAATATTTGGCTATAAACACGGGTTTGCCAATTGTGTTGCTTTTAACCACTTGGAAGATTACTACGGTGAGGCCGTGCAGGAATTTAAGTCTATGGTAGAGCGCTTCAATATAAAATTACCTCAGGGCCTTTCTGCCGGATGGTCGGACGAAGAAATAACTGCTATGGCTGAAGTTGCCTACAACTTGCCTCATATGTGGACTCATGCTTTGGGTTACGAATGGAAAGACAAGATCACTTTAAAAGATATTGAAAATCTCTATCGCAGGTTGTAGTGAACAAATCAGTTCCGGTTTGATTTTATGTATACAGAATTTGCCAGAGTGAAACTATTCAAAATATTGCTGGTCTGTTCAGCATTAGTATTAACATCATGTAATCGCAAAGTGCATAAAAATACCAGACTGCTCGAATCTAAGCTTATGCCTTGCCCTAATATGCCCAATTGTGTGGTAAGCCAGTATGCCAACGATAAAAAGCATTACAGGGAACCGTTTAAACTTAATGTGGGTAGGGATAAGGCCACAACAGCGCTTAAAGAAATCATCACAGAAGAAAGTAACGCAAGCTTGGCAACAGTCAGGGAAAACTATCTGCACGCAGAATACAAGATCCCATTAATGGGTTTTATAGATGATGTGGAATTTTATTTTCCTGAAGATGAAAAGCTAATTCATTACCGCTCGGCTTCTAGAGTAGGCTACTCGGATCTGGGGGTCAATAAAAAACGCATTAAGAAAATAGAAAAGCTTCTGATCGCCAAAGGGGTAATAACTGATTAAAGCGGAAACAGCAGACTGAAACTGCTGCCTTTGCCTTCGGTACTATCAATGACTAGCTTTCCGTTGTGGGCTTGCATAAAATCTCTAACGATCAGAATTCCCAGTCCGGTTCCCTTTTCATTAAAAGTTCCCGGAGTGCTCATATTTTCATTCAGATCGGTAAGCCTTTTCAATTGTGCGGCATTCATACCTACTCCATGGTCAGTAACAGAAACCCTGTATTCTTTACCTTTTGTTTTGCCGTTGATCTCGATCTGACCTTTAATTTCTGAAAATTTAACGGCATTGGCGAGGAGATTTCTCAGGCATATTTCCAACTGGTCTTTATCGGCTTTGAGATTTTTGTTTTCCTCTATTTCCAGCTTCAAATGGAGCGATTTACGTTCAATGGGATTTCTGAGAAATTTAAGCTGCCCTTCAATAATTTTTTTAAGGTCAACCGGAGAGGGGTTGGCTTTAATACCGGTGAGTTGATTTTTACTCCACAATAGCAGATTATCCAAAGCTTCACTGGTTGAGTCTACTGACTCGGTAAGCTTTTGCAAAAGTTCGGTCTTATCCTCGTCACTCAGGTCGGCATAGGTCATCACGTCCAGTACACCTTTAACGTGGTTAAAGGGTTCCCTGAGATCGTGTGACAAAATGGAAAATATCTTGTCTTTGGCTTTATTGAGAGATTCCAGCTGCAGATTATTTTTTAGGATAAGTGTATTTTGCTGGTCTATTTCTTCCTGTTTTTTCCAGATGAGCCTGTTCTTTTCCTTCAGCAGGTGGTTATAGCGCTTCTTTCGTCTTATATTTTGTATCAGAACAATAATAAACCCCAGGCTTACCAGAAGAATGGCTGCAATTATGGCAATGATATAAATATTGCGATTAATAGTAGCATCCTGTAGCTTGCTTTTGGTTACCAGTATCTGGTTTTCCTTTTCTTTAAGCAGATTTTCCTTCATCAAGATGCTTTCCTCTACATTTACTTCTTTGATAGAATCGTCATAAGCCTTGTAGAGTTTATAGTATTCAAGGCTTTGTTTATAATCTCCCAAACCTTGGTAAACATCTGAAAAACACTTGCTAATAGTGCGTTTAAGCAACTTAGAGCTGCTTGTTTTACCAAATTCCTGTGCCTTAAAAGCAGCTGTCAGGCCAGCCTCAGTCCGACCCGAATTCAGTTGAACCTGGGAGAGGGCGATATAAATTAAACTCGTAGTGTAAGGGTCTCCAAATTCAATGCTGACTTCTAAAGCCTTGCGAATAGTCTTTTCAGCTTGCTGGTAGTTACCAATCAAACTCTGAGCTTCACCGGTAATTTTCAGAGCCCAGGCTTCTTCCAGTTTATCCTCGTATTTTTTGGAATAGCTTAATGCTGACTTCGCCAAATCGAGAGCCAGTTGCTTTTTACCTTCTTCCAGGGCAATTTCGGCCAGGGTATTGTAAATACCTGCAAGGAGATCACTCTGTTTGTATTGTTTAGCTATTACCAGTGATTCTTCCGCCTTGCTTTTAGCCTTGCCAAATTCTTCCTGGTCTATGTAGATCAGTGAAATATTAAGAGCATTATAGGCCCGGCTTTCATTGAAACCCAGGGCAAGGTCTATTTCCAGTGACCTTTGATAGTAGTCTATGGCTTTGAGATAATTGTTGAGAAGGTTATTGATATTGGCCAGGTTAAAATAGGCGTGAGATATACCGACAGAATCATTAAACTTGTTGTAAAAATCCAAAGCTTTTAAATGATAGTACTCGGCAGAATCGATAATGTTTTTCTGGTAGTAGAGGAAGCCGATGAGGTTATAGGCATTAGCCAGGTAAATGGAGTCCTGGTGTTTTATGGATAGGTCTTTCAATAAATAAGCATAGTTAAGAGCAGAGTCGGGATCAATGGTAGAAAGTTCATCGATCAATGAAATAAGAGAATCTGCTAATGCTGTATCTGGTTGAGCTTTAGTTGTTTTAGGATTGATAATGTAGAAAAAAACAAAAGCTAAAAAGCTAGTTTTTAAATAATCGAACCTCAAAACAGTTGAGTGAAATTAATTTACAAAGAGAGAAATTTTTTTTGCAATGGCAAAACATCAAATCATGGATCTGAATATTAAATGCCCTGCCTGTAACTGGCCGCCTGACGGTGGTGCTCATTGGGAATGTGAGAACTGTTGTTACGAGTTCGATATGTTTGAGGCTGCGGGCAAATGCCCCAGATGTGATTACCAGCACAAATACACCCAATGTGTAAGCTGGGCCGGAGGTTGTGAGGAAATATCCTTACACCTGGACTGGTATAATGATATTGATAAAAAGTTGCTGGAAATAAATATTTACAAAACACTGATTAAGCTGTTTCTTTAAGTTTGAAGCGAATGCCTTTATCTGTGGCATTCCACTGGATGACTTCCCACTTTAAAAATGAGGTCAGTATTTTTTCGGCTTTGTAGAGAGGTATTTTAGCCAGGCGGCTGAATTTACTCAACGATACTTCTTTTTGAGTAGCGAGGTAATCAAAGAGCAGGCGTTCTTCCGGACCATAAGCTACCAGGTTTTTCCTTTGAGAAGCAGGGCTTTTATCTTTTAAAAAACTGATAATAACCCGGTTGGCAACAAAGTTTTCGTCTTTCTGCCTGATATAAGCTAGTTTTTTACCGTTTTCTTCTTTTGCGAAGTGAGGCCTTTGGGGGGAAGCGGGGACATCTATTTTCAATACCAGCTTATCTTCACTTTGATAAACCGTGCTGCTGAAGTTAACCGGAGGAGTACAGTACACTTCGGCTGCACCTTCTATCATATAGTATTCTTCCTGGGGATCAACCCCGGTAATTTTGCCGTTGTCTTTTACGCCAATCAGTAAACTACCTCCCTGAGTATTGGCAAAAGCAGACAGGGTACGGGCAATTTTAAGGGAACTGTCTATCCTGAATTTAAAATCCTGCTGTTGATGCTCGCCTTCATCGATCAGGTTAAACAATTCTTCTTCATCGCCAGTTACAGCATCCAAAAACCTGTTGTTGCGGCCTTCGAGAGAAGAACCATAATCAATATCATACATCGCCTATCTTCTAATCAGTTACCGGCTGATCGGCATTCTTTTCTGGGAAAAGCCTGTTCAATAACCTTTCCATTAACGGTACAAAGGGGGTAAAGATTACAACCCCGCTCACATTAAATAAAACATGGGCATTGGCTATTGTTCGATGTAATGATGCTCCGGCTGAAAGGTATTCCACTAATTCGGTAAAAGGAGCAAATAAAAGGTAACCCAACAGGATAGATAAGATGTTGAATACCAGGTGAAAAATTCCGGTTTTGATGGCCTGCCTGCTCTGGCCTATGGTAGCGATCAGGGTATCGGAACAGGTGCCTAGTTCGGCTCCCATCATTACAGCAATGCCAGCCGGGAGGGTAAGGAGATCCTGGCTCCCCAATTTAATAGCCATGGCTACCGTGGCTGATGATGACTGAATAACCAGGGTAGTGATACCTCCCGCAAAAAGGCCTTTGAGCGGATTTTCCAGGTGGGTCATCCAGCTGTAAAAGGTTTCACTGCCTTTAAGCGGTTCTACCCCGTAGCCGATTACCGTTAGCCCGAAGAACAATAAGCCAATACTGAAGATCACTTTACCGGCCGCCTTATATCTTTCGTTTTTGAGTACCCATTCCATGATCAACCCTATGAGCATGGGTAAAGCCGCCCATTCGCCTATGTCGTAGGCTATAATCTCACTGCCAATGGTAGTGCCAATATTGGCTCCCATCACAATACCCATGGCCTGCTTAAAGGTGATATTGCGGGAGCTCACCAGGGCAATGGTCATAATGATCACGGCCGAAGAACTGTCCAAAATAGTGGTCACCACTGTGCCGGTAATAATGCCGGTAAAAAGGTTGCTGGTAAAGCGATCCAGTATCTTTTTCATGGAACCTCCAGCTACTTCTTTTAAACCCTCCGAAAGGCGGGTCATAGCAAAGAGGAAGACCAGTAAGCCAGATAATACGGTTAAAACAACAGTGAAATAATTCATCGTCAGAGCTTAAAGCCAAAGAAAAACAGAACAACTGAAATGGAAAAGAAAATGGCCAAAAAATATATGCAGGTAAGATTATCTTAAAAAAAGAACTTTAGGCCAGGTTAAATATAACATTGATTTAAAATATGAGCCTGAGGGCTGATTACATTTGTAGCTTTAACAGAATAAATGGAAAAATACATCCTCACAATTGCTGCCGCCTTTTTAGTGAATATAAACGCCTTTGGCTGGGGACAAACAGGTCATAGAGTAATAGGACAGATAGCGGAAAATCACCTGAGCAGTAAGGCTAAAAAAGAGATTGAAAAGATACTGGGAAATGAATCACTGGCTTTTGCTTCCACCTGGATGGATGAAGTAAAATCAGATGACACCTATGATCATACTCATGATTGGCATTGGGTAACCATACCGGAAGGGCAGACTTATGAAGAGTCTCAAAAAAATCCTGACGGTGATCTTATTGAAGCCCTGGATCGCTTAAAGAAAGTATTGTGTGATGAAAAAACCACGCTGGAAAAGAAGAAGGAGGCCTTGCGCTTTATCGTGCACCTGATAGGAGATCTGCACCAGCCATTACACGTAGGCAGTAAAGACGACCGGGGAGGCAACGCGGTAAAGGTAAAATGGTTTGGCAAGGATTCTAATCTGCACCGGGTATGGGATAGCAATATTATTGATTCTAAGGATTTCAGTTTCTCTGAACTAGCGGAGGAACTCGACCAGGTTGCCAAAGACCAGGTAGAAAAGTGGCAGAGTGGCTCGGTATTGGATTGGGCCAACGAATCCCAAACTTATCACGAGCAGGTGTACAATACCGGTAATACTGACAGGATGGGTTACCGCTATATGTATGAAAACTGGGATCTGGTGCAGCAGCAATTGCTTAAAGGCGGTATCAGGCTGGCCGGTTTTCTCAATGAAACTTTTAGCTGATCTACACCAGGGTACCTTCGGCCAAACGAGTATAATGCCCGGTCAGGATCACCTGTTCCTTATCCAACTCACAAATAAATTTTCCTCCGCGTTTGCTCAATTGGTGAGCGGTCATTTTGGTTTTGTTCAATCTTTTGGCCCAAAAAGGAGTAAGGGCTGCGTGAGAAGAACCTGTGGCCGGGTCTTCCAGTTGCTGTACGTGGGGAACCAGGGTACGGCTTACAAAATCAACCTCATCACCCGGAGCAGTAATGGTGTAGCCAAATACTTCTGATTCCCTTAACAAAGCAAAGTCAGGTCTCATATATTTTAAGGCTTCCTCACTCTCCACCACAACTATTTGTTTATTATCAGTTAAGTAGTAGTCCTGTACTACAATACCCAGGCCGGGCTCCAAAACAGCGGGAGGAACTGCTTTACCCTTATTTTCAATAGCATCCAGAGAAATAGAGCATAACGCACTATCCAATTGACGGCCTTTTATAATACCCTGGCGGTAATGCAGTATCACTTCTTCTTTATCAAGACAGGCTATGGCAGCTAAAGAACCATGTCCACACAAACCAATTTCTGAATCGGGAGCAAACCAGCGTACGTAATAATCATTTTCTGCCTCTGCTGGCCACAAAAAAGCAGTAGCAGGTTGATTGAGATCAGCTGCTATTTGCTGCATTTTACTATCGTTTAAAGCAGCCTGTAACATAATTACCGCTGCCGTATTACCCAGTAAGCCCCGGGCTGGGTCATCAAATACCTGTATGAGGGAAAAAGGTGCCTTCATGGTTTATCGAAATGCTTAAGCGATGTTTGTTTTTAAACACTGTTACTCCAATGATTGAAAATAATTGTAAAGTCGGAAATACAAGAAAATGTTAAAATTAGAGTAAGCTTGTTAAAAAAGTCATCAAGCGCTGATTTTTTTTTGGAAATTTATAAAATGAAACTATCATTAGTCTTTATTGCAATTCTGTTCTTATCGGGTTTCCACGTTTACTCCCATCCTTCGTGGGGAATAAGAGTAGATGAAGTGGGAAACATATATTTCCCGGATATTGCTCACAACCAGAGAGGTTCATTGTGGAAGCTGACCCCAGCGGGCAAGTTGACCCTTGTGGCGGGAGATTTTCACGCTCATAATGTGAGTCTGGACAATGAAGGAAATCCGGTAAGTGCACACGGAGAAGAAAATCATACCATGATCCGCTTTTTACCTGGCGGTAAAAAGGACACTCTCTTTCACGGTTTGGACTACAAACAATTCTTTGGAGGCAATGCTACCTTCTGGCCCGGAGGAGAAATAATTTTTGGCACACAACATTACATTTGGTTGATAAACAGTGCCGGGAAGCGGAAAAAATTTAATGATCACCGTTTGGAATGGAGCCAAACGGTTTATGCAGACGAAAGTGGAGAGGTGTATGTACCGGAGATCGGTTATGGAGAGGGAAAGGTTTACCGCCTGACGAGAAAAGGTGAAGCGGTTCTTCTGGCCGATAAACTGATCACTAAATCGGCTAGCCGTCCCTATGATAAGCACAACGATGTTTTGCTCGGTATTACCAAAGGCTGTGACGGCCATATTTATGTATGTGAAACAGCCGGGAGAAGGATTGTAAAAATTACTAGTCCGGGAAAATATAGCACTTTTTACCAGCCCGAAGACGGCTGGACTCCCTGTGGAGTGGACTTTTTTCAGGGCGATGCCTACATTCTGGAGTACGATCTCAGAAAAAGGATGAAAGGCCCCCGGATAGTGAAGATCAGCGAATTGGGTAAGCGCAGTGTACTTTTTGATTACGATTCAGCCAATAAGTCTTCCGTTCTGCCTTTTTTGCAAATTGGCGAATTCAAATTGACATACATTATTGCAATACTTCTATTGTCAGGCCTAGTACTGTTTACAGGGTATAAATTTGGAACTAGCAAAAATACCTAGTCAATAAGGATCTTAGTAAGCGTATTTTGGCCGTTATAACGTAGTGAGAGGAAATAAGAGCCTGCCGGGAGGGTAGAAACATTTATTGAAGGCTCTGTAACCTCTCCGGATAAAACGGTTTTCCCTTCAGTATTGTAAAAACTGAAAGCAATGTCAGATGCATGGACACCCTCCAATGTTATATGAGTAGATGCCGGATTGGGATAGATCGAAATATGATCTAATTTGATTTTTTCGGAAACGTGAACGGAATTTTGATAAATGGCATCAATTTCATTTTGAGTCAGCACCCGGTTAAAAAACATTATTTCATCCAAAGCCATATCGTGATTGCCAATTAATAGGGAGGCACCAGGTATATTGCAAGGGAGAGACTTATAATGACCTATGTAGGCACTCCCGCTAAACCGGGAATTGTAGTAATGTTTTATAGTGCTATCGCGATCTGCGGTAATGGCAATATGCATCCAGGCAGTATCTCCGTATAAGTTGGGAGTTAATGATTTAGTGATCATGGTACTGTCATCATCAGGTTTAAATTGAAACAAAATCTCAGCTTGATTACCATTGTATACAAAGCCATAACGGCTGGGGACCGTATTTTTCATTAGGATCTCGGTAAGAGGCCATAGGCCGGAGCCTCCATCGCCTTTAAACCAAAAAACAATGGAAAAATCAGAGGTATCCAGACGGCTAAAGGGAGTATCCCCGTAATCAAGGCTACCAGAATGTATATTTAAAGCATTGGCAGGAGCCCCAAACGGCCCATCTGTATAATTGTATAGAATGTTAGCAGAGTCAGGCTTAAGGCCTGAAACAGATTCTATAAAGTTACCATCAAATTGCAACCAGGCTGTAAGCCCCGATAAGTTCTGGGCATTGCTATTAACTATCAAGGTAATACCCAACAATAAGAGTATTTCTCTTTTCATAAATACGGAGAGTTAAGGTTTACCTAAAGATAGTATTTTTTGCTCTCAGGTTCTTGATTCTCAGTTTTTTATTTAAATAGCCCTTTCACAGCTGTTTTTGAAACTAATAATGTATTGCCAGCCAAACCGTTTTCTGTTTGGGGTCTGTCCATTTAACCTTATGCCTGGTATGGGCCGGGATGTTAACGTAATCATTTGCGCTGAGTTCTATTTCGGTATCGTCTTCAAACTGGAGAACGGCCTTCCCCTGCAATACCATTACCCATTCATTTTGAGGCTGATCATACCAGCCTGTTTCCGGTGATGTATGTCCCTGGGATATTGTGCGTTCGATCTTTATGTGATCAGTAGTTACTATATTTTCAAACAGTTCATCACCTATACTTTCAGGGATTTGATCGAGAAAATTGGAGTAATTCATTTTTATTGCAATTAAGAAGGGATAATACAATCTTATTGGAATTATTCTCAGAAAGCTAATTATTCTGAAATTAAAAATAAATCAATACGAACAATAAAGAGTTTATCTGTCTCACTAATACAGTAATTCTGGATAAAGGCTTTCAAAAAATACCATCAATTGTGTTATTTTACCTGCCTAAACCGGATCAATGCAATTTTCAAAGTGGAATAAAATAGCGGGCTGGTCGGTATTTGGAATTGCCCTGATAGCTTATATAGCTACTGCCCAGCGCACAGTAATGTTTTGGGATAGCGGGGAATTCATTGCCAGCATCTATAAAATACAGCCTACCCACCCGCCCGGAGCACCTTTGTATACCCTGTTGGGAAGGATTTTTATTATGCTGTTCCCCACGAGTGCAGTCGCTTTTGCCGGAGCAGTTTTTTCAGCTTTATGCGCTGCCTTTACCATTTGGTTTCTATACCATGCTATTATCTGGCTCGCGCTAAAGATCACTTCCGGTCTTTCAATGGAAGGCAAAGGGCCTGAGCTGGCCGTACTAGCTTCCGGGGTAGTAGGAGCTTTGTCCCTAACTTTTAACGACAGTTTTTGGGTTTCTTCTACCGAGGCAGAGGTTTATACCCTCTCAACCCTTTTTATGGCAACGGCATTCTGGGCCGCTACCCGTTGGGAAAGTCAGTTTGGCCAAGCCGGTAACGACCGTTGGCTTTTGCTGATCGTTTATCTCCTGGGTTTATCTATAGGAGTGCACATCCTTAATCTGGCCATTTTATTCCCGGTAATTATGCTGGTGGTGCTGAAAAAGTATGGTTTGACTTTTAAATCAATAATTATAGCTTTAAGCGCGGCTCTCGTTCTTTTTGTAGTGTTTAATCGCATTTTGGTTCAGGGTATCGTAAAAGCTCTGATTGGGTTGGAAATAGTTTCTGTTAACAATCTGGGTTTAAGTCAGCACAGCGGTGTTTTAATGGGAGCAGCTTTGTTTTTTATCCTGGTAATAACTGCTTTAATCTGGGCCAGACTTAAAAGGAAGTTTCTGCTGGAAAGGATCACGGCAGGCCTGCTGTTGTTTACAATAGGTTGGTCCACCTATGCAACAGCCATTATTCGAACTAATGTCAATACGCCTGTCTCCAATAATGCCTATGACGTATTCAGACTACTGGATTATTTGCGATCTGACCAGTTTGGCTTTGGCAATCAACCGTTGTTTTTCGGCCCTACTTTTAATTCGCCCCGCGATGGTGATAAAGAATTTGTAGATGCCGAACCGGTTTCGGCCTATGATGAAGAACAAAAAAGATATGTGGTTAGTGATGATGGCAAGCTAAAACGGCCCAACTACCACAAAGATGCCGTTGTGTTCTTTCCGCGTATGTACAGCTTTGAGCCTCTTGATATACAAGGGTACCAGCAATGGATCGATTACGAAGGAAAGGAAATATCTGTACAAGTGCGGGGACCAAGCGGAAAACTGCAGAATGTGGTGATACCCACTGTGGGTGAAAACCTGTCTTTTTTCTTTACCCTCCAACTGAATTGGTTGAATTTCCGTTATCTGATGTGGAACTATGCCGGCCGTCAAAATGATATTAAGGGTATAGGCATTCCTTCTTCCGGTAACTGGGTAAGCGGTATTCCTTTTATAGATAAGGGACGCATTGGCTCTGCTGAGAATATTCCTGAATTCTACAAAAAACACAAAGCCTTAAATGAGTTTTACCTGCTTCCCTTTTTATTAGGACTCGCAGGTTTGTTTTTTCTATTTAAAACAGGCAAAAAGGAATTGATCATTACTGCCTTGTTCTTCCTGGCTTTTGGGGTAGCCATTACAATTTTTATCAACCAGCGGCCTATCCATATTCTTATAAGAGAGCGCGATTATATTTTCCTCGGATCTTACTATGTATTTTCCATTTGGATAGGCTTAGGAGTACTGGCGTTGTTTCACTGGCTGTCTGATAAATGGCCTGCTCATAGAAAAGCTTTAGCCGTAACATTAATAGGGCTTTTAATCCCGGGCCTTATGGCATTTAAAGGTTGGGATGACCATGACCGTTCGCATAATAATGAAGCCCGGAACCTGGCCAAAAACACCCTCGATCAGTGCGCACCCAATAGCATTCTTATTGCGTTGGGAGATAATATAATCTTTCCGCTCTGGTATATGCAGGAGGTAGAAGGTTACCGCACCGATGTAAGGGTGCTGGAGTACACTTTGATGAACCTGCACTGGTATATAGAAAGGATGCAAACGGCAGTTAATCAATCTCCCAGGCTTAAACTAAGTTTACCGGGGGAATTCTACCAGAAGGGTAAACCCACGGTTTTTCCGCTCAGGAAAAATCCAAACATCAAAAACCATGTTGACGTTAAAAATGTGATTGATTACCTGGTTTCTTCAGAGAAAAACGGGCACTTTCCCACTGATCTTTTCGGGGTTCAGGTAAATGATCAGCCTTTAGAAACAGCAGCTTCATCTTATGGAGCGCTTAGAGTACCTCAGATCAGGTGGCAATTCAGCAAACAGCGGTATACCATGCAGGATGTTGCTTTGCTCGATCTCATTGCCCATAATATTGAAGAAAGGGCCATCTATTTTACCACCCCTCAGGCTGGCCTCAATAATTACTTACTCGACAAAGGGATGGTCAAACAACTTTTGCCCATAACTCTGGACGGTAATGGTTCCAGGTCGCAACTGGTTGACACGAAAGCATTACATCAACTGCTTATGGAGGAGCTCCATTTTGAAGAATACCGGGATACCAACCGTTTTGTCCCGGCTATTAATTATGATTTTACCTACAATGTTTATCGCCCGGCTTTCTACAAATTGGCCCAGGCCTATCTGGAAACAGGAAAAGTTATTAAAAGCAAAGAAGTTTTAGACCGTGCCCGGGAGGTGCTACCCAATGCTAATATTCCCTACAAAGGGCAGATGTTTGAGATGGCCAAATTATATCATCAGCTGGGTTATTTTGCTGAGTGGAAAGAGATAAGCCGTACTGTTATGAATAATTTAACGGAAGAGATGCGGTGGTATACTTCTTTTTATTCTGGTAATGAATTAATTACCTATACCAAGGCTAAACAATTGGGAGAACAGCTTTCCGTAATAATGACGGGTATAGGGCAAAGAGATGCGGAGTTAACAAGGGAACTGGAACCACAACTGGACGAACTCAAGAGTCAATACAATGCCTGGGTGCTAAACGACCCCATAGTTTCCCGTAAGCATTTGCAACAGTAGAGTTTTTAAATAAAGCGGTTTTCTTTCAGATAGGTTTTTACGGTTTCATACATATAACGGAGATGCTGTTCTTCTAAGCCGGGCCAAACACCTAACCAGAAAGCTTCATTCATTACTCTATCCGTATTTTCCAGGCTACCCGCTATTCTGTACTCTATATTCTTATAGGCCGGATGCCTGATGATATTGCCTGCGAAGAAGAGGCGGGTTCCTATTTTTTTGCTGTTGAGGTATTGAACCAGTTCATTGCGGTTTAGTTTGCTATCACGGCAGCTGAGCATGAAGCCGAACCAACTGGGATTGGCATTAGCGGTGGGCTCCGGTAAAACAAAAAATTCTTCTAATTCTCCAAAGAGGTTTTTCAAGCGGGCATGATTATGCCTGCGGGCCTCGACAAAGCGGTCTATTTTTTTTAACTGGCTCAGACCAATAGCAGCCTGCACCTCCGTCATTTTCAGGTTGTAGCCAATGTGACTAAAGACATATTTATGATCGTAGCCGTGAGGAAGCTGCCCGTGTTGCTGATCAAAACGTACACCACAGGTATCATCAAAGCCAGGCATACACCAACAATCGCGGCCCCAGTTACGCATACTGGTAACTATCTTTTTTAATCTGGGGTTGTTAATCAGTACGGCTCCTCCTTCACCGGTGGTCATATGATGAGCCGGATAGAAGGAGAGTGTGGCCATATCACCAAAACTACCGGTGAGTTTATTACCGTAGGTAGAGCCCAGTGCATCACAATTGTCTTCTATGAGCCACAAATCGTGTTGATCGGCCAGTTTTTTGATCTCTGAAAGATCAAAGGGGTTGCCCAGGGAGTGGGCTATGACAATAGCTTTGGTTTTAGGGCTGATAGCCTGCTCTACCAATTCGGCCGCAATATTGTAAGTAGGTATGTTGATATCCACAAATACCGGGATACAGCCGTTTTGTATAATAGGGTTAACAGTGGTGGGAAACCCGGCTGCTACGGTAATTACTTCATCACCTTTTTTTAAGGCGCGATCCCCCAGCTTAGGAGAAGTTAAAGTGGCAAAGGCCAGTAAGTTTGCCGATGATCCCGAATTGACCAGGCTGGCGTAGCGGGCTTTTACAAACCTGGCTAATTGTTGTTCCAGTTTCTGGCAAAATACGTCTTCTGTCAGCCAGCCAGTCAAAAGGGCACTTATTCCGGATAGGATATCTTCTGTACCCAGTACCGGGGCTGCTGCCTGGATCAGATCTACTCCGGGTGTCAGTCTTTTTGCAATATTCTTTCCCGCTATTTCCTCTAAGCTTAGCAGTATTTCTTCCGGCAGGTCATTCAAACTACTCAATAGTTCTTTCTTTTTTTCAACAGATTCAATCATGAAGATTGGAAAATACGTTAACTCTTTTTACAAAATGGGCATAAGCTATACTTCCCCGGTAAAGCCCATTTAATTGATGATGGTCAACCTTTGGGGTTTGCTTCCTTTTTTTCAGCCAGTGTGAAAGTCTTAATAAAAAATCAAACTGTCCTTTGACGACCGCTTTAAACGAAGGAAAACCCCTTGCTAACAGAAAGTAAAATGCGGCAGCCCAATCCATTAGAAATCTCAAAGGAAGTTTCCAAAACAATTCAGATGTCGGCCAGTTTTTGGTAAGCATAGCCAAATTATTACGGCAATTAAGATACAATTTAGTAGGATTAGTATAACTTAAAGTTTGTCCTCCCATGTGGAACACCTCAGAATCAGGGCAAACCATAATCTTATATCCCATACCCTGAAGGCGCCAGCACAGATCCACTTCTTCCATATGGGCAAAAAAATCACCGTCTAAACCACCGGCTTTATGCCAGGCTTCAGACCGGATGGCAAAACAGCAACCACTGGCCCAGAAGATCTCTCTTACATCATTGTATTGTCCTTTGTCTTTTTCAATGTTGAAAAAAATACGACCCCGGCACAGTGGCATACCCCAATTATCGAGGAAGCCTCCAGCGGCTCCGGCATATTCAAACTGATCGCGCTGATGGTAAGAAAGGACTTTAGGCTGGCAGGCTCCTACAGTGGGATTATTTTTCATTTGGTCAATTAACGGGGGTAACCAATTGGGGGCTACTTCTACATCGTTACTAAGGAGTACGTAAAAATCAGCTTTAATAAGACTCAGGGCCTTGTTGTAACCTCCGGTAAAACCATAATTAGCTTCAAAACGCAAGAGGGGAATTTCAGGGTAGTTTTGGTCGAGCCATTCCAGTGTATCGTCCTGGGAAGCATTATCGGCCAGTATAATTTGGGTATTGCTATTGGTCTGAGTGTTTTTTAAAGCGATGGGAAGCAATTCTTCCAGCAACTTCCGGCCGTTATAGCACAATATGACTACAGCGGTCTCGATA
>JANQHO010000148.1 GCA_028277105.1 Owenweeksia sp.
TCCCCAAAAAGAGGATAAGAAAAGGATAGCACAGGTTTTTCATGGGATTTGATTTTTTTGTTAGTTTTAGCTCCGAAAGCTATACAAAAAGTTTAATTACCCTCGTTTTGCGGTCTTTTTTTTTGAAAAAAAATTTTCGGCTAGCTTCAGGATATTAAGATACCGTTGCTATCACTGCAACAGGTCCTGCAGCTCCCGCAGCGACTGCTGGTTCATCTCGTTGTAAAAAGTGGCTTCAATATTGGCTTTCTCTTTCTCGGTGAGATGCCAGCTCAGGGAAACTTCGTCTTTCTTCTGGAAGAGGGAAAAACGCACTATTTCTACGGGTAAATTGAGATATTCTTTGCTCAACTGCATTAATAATGACTTATCGTAGATCTGCAGATTGTGAAAACTCTCTACCACTCCACCCAGGGGCAAGATCAGCTGGTCCAGTTTGGTGCGGTATTCTTTTTTTATCGGTATTTCATCAGGCCGGTTGGCTTTGACCTGTACGATCACCACACCACTGGTATTTCTGCGCAGCCAGTCTTCAAGGTGATACAGATATCTCAAACTCAGTTCCAATCCTTCGTTATCCCTTACTCCGGCATCAATGAGTTCTATGGGAGGCTCCGAAGGCAAATTGACCAGAGGGGTAATGTAGGGAAAAGAGGCACTCATGCGCAAAGCTGTAATAAAGCTCAGGTTGTGGGGTTGCTGTTTTTCAAAAAGCCGCAGAAACTCTACCCCATCGTATTCCTTTTCTTTTCGTATTCCGCTGTAGGGCCGGGTAAAGGTAAGATAAGAAAACGGCTGATTGCTCATCAATAATTTGCGGCCGTCACCAATAATAGTTGGCGACAAAATAAGAGTCGGTATTTCAGCCTCAAACTCCATCTTTCCATAATGTCCAAACTCCTTATTCAGCAAACCTTCTGTATTTTCATCAAACCGCTTATCAAAGGCATAACCCCTGTCCAGAGGATAGGAGTAATGGCCATAATCCACGTCTTTTATCCTGAAAAAAAGATCGTTTACCGCCAGGGTAAAGGCTACCGGGTTGAGAATATCTTTACTGATGTGCTTGAGATGATCCTTGTGATAGGGGGAAACTTCCAGCAGTTTGTTGCGGTAGCTGTACTTCAATTCCCGAAAGTAGGCGGCTCCCAGCATACCACCGGAAGAACCGTTGATGAGGTGGCAATGCTCAAATAATTTACCATTAGTAGCACTGTCAGCCTCTTGTAATACTTTCATGGTCCATAAGGTGCTGCGCAAGCCTCCTCCGCTTACGTTGAGGATTACCAGCTTGGGCTTTTTATAACGGCTGAATTTACTGCGCCAGTTCCTGAGGTGTTTTACAGCGTATTGCTTATCGTGATTTACTAACGAATCCGTAGTCAAACTATCCAGAGTGTGGTAACTGTACTCTACATGAGGCCCCTCATAATCCATTCCGTAGGCATAGTGTTCCGTTTTAAAAACCTCCAGACCCGACAGGTAATTGAGCACCAGAATTACGGCTACTCCTATACTCAATGTCCAGGTTTTAAGCTGGCTGTAAAAGGCCCCTGTGATCATAAGGTAAAGTGAGAAAATGAGGAAAATGGTGGCTCCGGCAGGTATCATAAAGACTTTGTAGTTACTTACCAGGCCCAGGCCGATAGTAATAAGGATAAGGATCACAAAATAAACCGAGGCGCTGAAATGGTGTTGTTGTATGGTTTCGAGCAGCTTGTTCTTGTGATAGTGTTCGCTTCTGCGGGCCAGTTTAATGGATAAGGGGGTACGTAAGTAAAAGTTTACCGTAAAACGGGTAGAGTCAATTTCTTTTAACTCTTTGTCTTTGCGGATTATATTCTGAATGCTCCGCAGAGGATTGGCGGTATCGCTCTTTTTATCATCAGGTAGTTCAAGAGTTTGGAGGGTATTGAAAAAGTAAGTGAAGGTTAAGAAGAGCGATACTATAGCCCCTCCCAAAAGGCTGGCAATATTGATAAGGATCACCGATGTTTCGAGGTTTTCGTATTGGGAGAATCTCACCAAACGGTAGATGTAAAACAGATAAAACAACACCGGTATAAGGGAGTTATTGAGACTGAATTTCCACAGCGGGCGGCTGAGAGTAGCCAGGAAAGGATAGCGGTAACTGTAGTATATATAACTACTGATGTGAAAAGCCATAATGAAAAGGCCGCTGGTAACCCCCATTAAGACATAACTCACAAAGCTTACTTTGTCCAGGTATTCCGGGCTCATAAAAAGATATTGCAGCCCGTAGTCGCTACCCAGCCATCCACCGGTAAAGGCAAACAGCAGCAACCAGAAGATCAAAACGATATGACTACGCCTGACGTGTAATAAAAATAACTGGACAGGAAAAAAGGTGCTGAAAAAATACCAGGTGTTCTTTGTCCAACCAATGAGTGTGTTAAGCATTTTCTACCAGGCCAAATTGTGTGAAATGATGTAAAAAATGTTTGTAGTGCAATTGTAACCACTCCGTAACATTGAGACGGCCAAAACTGGGGTGGACAGCCGTATGTCCCGGGTTATTTTCAAAAAAGTCCAGCATTTCCTTCACCGTCTTCATCAATTCGGCTTTTAGTTCTGTCAGATTACCTCCATAGGGCTTAATGCTATTGTAAAATTCTGGCATAGGAGAGCCTTTTTTAAAGAGTTTATCGCTCATCAGAAAACGTCTGTAAGCCGGTAAATGCTCTTCCGGAGTAGTAATTTCCAGAGCCCTGTCTTCCAGGCTCATCACAATACCCTTTCTCAGGTGGTCGGGCATTTCCATAACCGGCATACTACCCCACTGAGCTTTTGCATCAGTTTGGAGCTCGCTTAGCATAGCGGGAACATCTCGACTAAAAAAGCGATGGTAGTCTTTCATCTTTGCGATATCTTCAACAGGATAAAGTTATCATTATCCGATGAAGGTAGGTTATTTCTGTTTTCCATCTTTCTTACCGTAAATTTTGTGCGTTCTACCTTCAATTGCTGAAGTTTTCTTTTTAACATGGATACCCGCTGGCTGGTGAGACCGCTGTTGTTAATATTATCAAAAACCTTAAAATCGTAATACAGGCCTTCCGATTCGCGCATCATTTCAGCGATGAGCTCCAGCATAAAGTCTCCACTGGGCATCAGCCTTCCCTTAGAGGGAAAGAATTTTATGTTCAATACCGGAGTTTGAATATCAATGATATCTTTTTCCGGTTTTACTTCCAGTTTTTCGCCCGGATTAGATACAACATAAACCTCTACCCGCCTGTTCATCGCTTTATCGCGTTCCGTTCTTTCTCTAAAAAGAGGTTTACTATTGCTAAAACCTTTATATGCCATACGATTGGGAGAGATGCCGTTGGCTTTCAAAAAATAATAAACCACTTTAGCCCGCTCTACCGAAAGCTCGTAATCATCACCACAGCAAACATGACCTTGCAGCTCTATCTTCAACTGAGGGTATTGTTGCATTACCATCAGTAACTCCGAGAGTGAGGGGTAGCTCTGCCAAACCGGAATAGGTTGGTTACCTACAAAATTGAGTTTGGGGATGCGTATTTTATCCCCTTCTTTGAACTCCAGGTCTGTCAGTTTTTGCTCAGGAGGCGGTACCAGTGAAGGGTCTATGATCAGGCTTAGCTCTACCCTGCGGTTCTTATGCCGCTCATCAGGGCCGTTATCGTATTTGGGGTTCTCTTCCCCATAGTGGTCTGTTTTAACGGAAAGGGGATCTATTCCCCTGTAAACCAGATAAGTAAGAATACTTTGCACCCTCCTTTTAGAAAGCTGTTTATTGTACTCTAAACCCGCGAGGCTATCCGTATGCCCGTAAATCTCCAAACGGTTCAGAATTTCGGGAGGAGCCACCTCCAGCAAGCTGTCTATGCGCCTTTTTTCCGACTTACTGAGAAAATGGGAATCGAGCTGAAAATTCACTTCCAAAGTGACCATGCTGTCTATTTCCTGAGCCACCAGGCTTTGTGTCAAAACAAAAATCAGTACGCTTAAAATTTTAATCTTCATCTAATTCCTTCTACTATAATCAATAACGCCTTTACGTGGTAGACAGGTACAATATAAAAAGCCCTGTGTTCAGAATACAGGGCTTTTTAAAGATCCTTTTACTTTTTATAGATGTATCACTTCATCATAAGCAGCAGCAGCAGCTTCCATCAAAGCTTCGCTCATTGTTGGGTGAGGGTGTACCGACTTGATTATTTCCATACCGGTTGTTTCCAGCTTGCGGGCTACCACCGCTTCGGCTATGATCTCTGTTACATTAGCTCCTATCATATGACACCCTAAGAACTCACCGTATTTGGCATCGAATATCACTTTTACAAAACCTTCACTTTGGCCAGCTGCTTTGGCTTTACCTGATGCCGAATAGGGAAATTTACCTACTTTGATGTCATAGCCGGCTTCTTTAGCCTGCTTTTCTGTATAACCTACGGAAGCAATTTCCGGAGAGCAGTAAGTACAACCGGGAAGGTTGTTGTAATCTAAAGGCAGAGGGTTTTCTCCGGCTATTTTCTCCACACAGATGATTCCTTCGGCTGAGGCTACGTGCGCCAGGGCCTGGCCGGGAACGCAATCGCCTATGGCGTAATATCCTTCTACATTGGTTTGATAGAATTCACCTACTGCTATTTTGCCTTTTTCAGTTTTAATCCCCACTTCTTCCAAACCGATATTCTCGATATTGGCCTGAATACCTACCGCTGAAAGTACCACATCACATTCCAGTTGCTCCTCACCTTTTTTGGTCTTCACGGTAACTTTACAACCGTTGGCCGAAGTATCTACTTTGGTTACTTCGCTGGAGGTCATGATCTTCATTCCCTTCTTTTTAAAAGAGCGCTCCAGTTGTTTGGAAACTTCTTCATCTTCTACCGGAACAATGTTGGGCATATATTCCACAATAGTTACTTCGGTGCCCATTGCGTGATAAAAATAAGCGAACTCTACTCCTATGGCACCAGAACCTACTACTACCATTTTAGCGGGCTGTTTATCCAGGCTCATGGCTTTGCGGTATTCGATGACCTTCTTTCCATCTTGTTTCAGGTTAGGCAATTCACGGCTACGCGCCCCCGTAGCAATAATGATGTGCTTGGCACTGTATTCAGTGGTGTTACCCTTTTCATCTTTAACAGCAACCTTTTTACCTTTCAGCACCTTACCATCACCGTTGATCACCTCAATCTTATTCTTCTTCATCAGGAAACCAATTCCTTTGCTCATGCCGTCAGCAACACCACGGCTGCGCTTTATAACTGCCCCGAAGTCTTTATCGGCCTTGTCTACTCTGAGGCCATAATCTTCTGCGTGATTGATATATTCAAAAACATTTGCGCTCTTCAGTAAGGCTTTAGTAGGGATACAACCCCAGTTAAGGCAAATACCACCCAGGCTTTCGCGTTCAACTATAGCCGTTTTAAGCCCTAGCTGTGAAGCTCTTATGGCAGCTACATATCCTCCGGGGCCACTACCTAATACTATAACGTCAAAATTCATGTGTATATAATTTAATTTTCAGCGGTCACATGGAATATCTATAAAGCCGGTGCCAGTCCCTCAACAAAGCAAAATTGAAAATTTTGACTGTTTCGGGATTGATATAGCAATGATTTCAGGGACATTTCATGTGAGGTCAATTTGATTGTTTTTAAGACTCTGCGAATTTAAGTGATAATTGACAGACGTTAGTTGTAAGATTATCAGATTCTATTAACTTTAGCTTCAAACAAAACCAACTTATAATCTATGATACTAAACATTACCAACCAGGAAAATTACAGCCGGGGAGAGCTCTTGCTTCGTACCTTGCTGGGAGTTTTTTACATCGCTCTGCCCCATGCCTTCATTCTGATGTTTCTCGGTTTATGGAGTAATATCTTAAGCTTTATCTCCTTTTGGGTTATTTTGTTCACCGGCAGGTATCCCGAAAGCTTTTTTGAATTCCAGGAACAGTATCTCCGCTGGAATGTAAGGCTCAACGCCCGCTTGTATAACCTCGCTGATGGCTATCCGCGCTTTGGACTTACTGCCGAAGATGAGCACACTACCTTTAAGTTGACTTATCCCGAAAGTCTAAGCAGGGGGCATCAGCTTTTAAAAGTTCTTTTTGGTTATTTCTACGTTCTACTGCCTCATGCTTTTATTTTGATTTTCAGGGCGTTTGCTACCCAAATCCTGATATTTGTGTGTTTCTGGATTGTATTGTTTACCGGAAAATACCCTCCCGGACTGCACGAGTTTAATGTAGGTACTTTGCGATGGTCTATCCGTGTAAATCTCTATTTGATGTTTTTAACCGATGACTACCCTCCCTTTTCAGGACAGCCCGACCAGGAAGAACTGGATTGGTACAAGGATCAGTTACAGGCCAACAGCAATGAAGCTAACTCTCCAGACAATAGAGAAAACAATGAAGACCCTGATCGATTTAAACCTGACAACTAAACAAAAATGAATTTACAGGAATACCACCCCTTACCTCAGCCTGACGAAATCCCTCAAAGGGAAAAGGAAGATGCCATGGGGGCTTATCTTATGATGTTTGCAGCAGCGGCAGTAGCATTGCCGCTGCCTGTTATAAACCTCATTGCAGCCATTGTTTACTATTACCTCAATAAAAACAAGAGTCGCTTTATACACTTTCACGCCCTGCAATCGGTTTTATCGCAAATACCTACTACCCTTCTCAACTGGGGTTTGCTGATCTGGCTTCTGCAGATTTATTTTTTCGAAGCTGCCGAACCCAACAGCATCTTTACCGGCTACCTCATCATGGTAATTATCGCCAACTTGCTTTATTTTATCTTTTCTGTAATAGCAGCGGTAAAAGCGCGTAACGGCAAGTTCTATTACTTTTTGTTTTTCGGTCCCTACTCTTATGAAAAAGTCTTCCGGATAAGGCCAGAGAAAGAGAAACAGCAAACGGTAAACCTCCCTCCACAGTAAATGAAAAAACGATCTCCCCTTTTCGACCTTTTCAAAATTGTTCTGCTCTTTGGTGGTATTTGGCTGCTGGTAATTATTGTATTAAAGCTCTTGCCGGAGGATATCAAGGCTAGCTGGAGTAAAACAGCCGAAGCTTTAAAAGTTAGTATCGAACAGGAAGAAAAAATTGGTAAAAGCATTATTGAAAGTATGCAAGAGAACAACTCAGCGTATTTCATCAATAACAATCCGGTTGCCGATTCTGCCATTAACATCATCAAGCTCCGGCTGCTCGAAAACCTGGGTCCTACGGATTATAATTATAAACTTTATTTGGTGGATGATACCCAGATCAATGCTTTTACTTTACCGGGTGGGCATATCGTAATCTTTAAAGGGCTGATCGATTTTTCCGATAGCCCAGAAGAAGTAGCCGCTGTACTGGCTCATGAGATGGGCCACGTAGAAGAAAGGCATGTAGTAAAAAAACTGGTCAAGGAATTTGGTTTAACCATTATCTTTTCAGTAGCTACCGGAGGCGATGCCGTTTTAATTGGCGAGCTGCTGCAAACTACCATGAGTGGTGTTTTTGACCGCAAACAAGAAGCGGAAGCCGATCAATTTGCTTTGGAATTACTGGAAAGATCCTCTATCAACCC
>JANQHO010000168.1 GCA_028277105.1 Owenweeksia sp.
GGTTATAGTCGAATATGACGGCTCAGGCTCAAGATTACGAAGGTTTGTTTATGGTGCCGGTATAGATGAACCTTTGGTGTACTATGACATTCACTTCACCCGATATTATTATCACTATGACGGCTTAGGTTCTGTGGTAGCCATATCGGACAGTGATGGAGTTGTAGAGCAGTGCTCTTACGATGTCTTCGGCGCCCCTTCGTGTGTTAGCGAGATAGGCAATCCTTATAAATTCACTGGCCGAAGATACGATGATGAGACTGGATTATATTACTACAGAGAGAGAATGTACTCGCCTGAATTAGGTCGTTTCCTCCAACCCGATCCGATACTCTTTGATGATGGACCTAATATATATTCATATGTGAAGAATAATCCCGTGAATTTAGTAGATCCATTCGGCCTTGAGAGTCTCAAAAATTCAGATCAGTGGTGGTTGGAACCAATGGAAGATCTCTGGGATTATATAACCGAACCTATTGAAGATGCAGGTCGATGGACAGGTAGGCAAATCGGTAAAGGCTGGAAAGCTGTAAAATGGGGAGGAAAAGTGTATGCCGAGCATAAGATCGGAGAAAAACTCCCTAAAGCTCTGAATAAGACTTTGGGTGTTATTGGTATGATGGATATGTTAACAGCTACCGCCCATGCTCCTACCCATGCTCCTGCCCCTGCTCCAGACCCTGCTCCAGACCCTGCTCCAGACCCAGACGATCTCGATATTGTTCTTTCTGTAGTTGACCCTAATGATAAACCAAAAACTAATTAGTTTTAAATTTATTAATTATATAAAAGCTTAGCATCTATATTAGATGAGTAATCAAGTAGTTCTTAAATGTATGTGAGTATTTTTTTTATCGCGAAAGGGGGTAAGCTTTTTTGGCTCTATATGACTTAAAACAACGTTGGTTTGTAGTTACACTATCTTGGTTACTGCCTGGTTCGGGGCATGTTTATTCAGGAGCAATGAAAAGTGGTATATGCTTATTGCTATTCAAATGTTCAATTGTATCACTTTTTTGGTTTTCATTAGTCCTGCCTATTTTTGATCTTGGAATCTCAGTGTTTTTGGGTAGTATAAACTTCATTATTCTTCCTGTTTTTGCTTCAATAAGTTCGCTTAAAATTACCAAAAGAGCCCTCCCAAATAGACGTTATGCTAATAACGCAAAAGATCCATGGTTAGCTTTTTTCCTTTCCATCTTATGGCCAGGACTAGGGCATATCTATATTAAAAAATGGTGGTGGCTAATATTCTATACGGTATTAATATTAATGATGCCCACTACAGGCATCTTCTTGGTGTTACTAGTGTTCCTGAGACTGTTTTCCTGTTTTCATTCGTATATCTCTGCTATTAGAATAAGATGTGAAAGTTGGCATCACCTTTTTTCCCCCTTGCTTATAATCCCCGTTGTGTTTTATGTGGGTCGATACATTTTCCTAATATTTATCATGAAATTCTGTATATCAATTCTTGTGATATCAAGCGAATCTATGGAGCCAACTGTTTGCCGCAAAGATATGGTTGTGTCAAATAGATTGGAATACTTGTTTAAGAATCCTGAGCCTAATGAGATTGTGCTATTTGTTTGTCCGGAGGAGCTAAAAGATATTAAAGGCCAGCTAGCGGTAAAACGAATTATAGCTAAAAGTGGCAGCGAAGTTTCAATCAAAAATAACATCGTATTTGTTGATGGGCACATTAAACGTAACACCGATCAAAATGGTTTAACATTAAAGGAAGATAGAAAATCCGTTGATCAAAGCTTGCACTATTGGTTAAAACAGTATGCATTTGAGAAACCATACAAAGTCCCCCAAAAGAGCTACTTTTTACTTGGTGATAATTTCTATCAAAGTGCAGACAGCCGTTATTTCGGTGCTATTCCACGACGTTTAATTAAAGGTAAGGTCATTAAAATTATTTGGCCCCCAAATCGGGCCAAATCATTATGTTCAGATGAGAAAAAAAGATGACTGGTTTAAAGGGCGTCAAATCCGCCAGCGGAACAGGTAAGTTGCAAGACGTAAAGGAAGCCATTGAAAAAGTTGATAAAAGTATAGATGCTACCATTGAAGCGCCCAAGGAAATCAAAGACGAATTAGAGGAAGGAAAGAAAGAATAACCCTTTTCAATAAAGAAAGGAGCATTTTAGAAATGTTTAAATTAACTTTTCGAAGCTATACAATTACACTGTTATTCGGTATTGCTATCGGAGTTTCATTATTTTTCCTGTGGGGTGCCAGTTCTGAAGACAAAGACGAACCTAATGAGATAGTTCCATCCGGATTTTTTGGTAATCTTAGAATCTTTAAAACTGAAGTGGATTCATTCTCTGGTACTGTTGAGGGTTTGTTAATTGCCGATGGGAATAATCCATTAGTTGCTATTGCTAAAGATGCTTCTGATAGGATCGTTAGGATTGCTTTTATAGAAGATACTGGTGAAGAGATGCGGACCTTAGCGAAAGCGACATTGGAGGATGGCAAAATCAATCTAATATCGGTTCCTGCTCAAAATGGCGAGGGCGGTTTTGTAGTTCATAGGGGTAAAAATGATTCATGGGGATTTGCCGAATATCTGTCTAAACCGGATCCCTACGGAGAGTATTACTGTGATATTGATTTTGATTCACAATTCGATGGTATGGCGATCAACAATAAACGAGAGGTATTAGCCTCTGCAATTTTTTTGAATGGCAAGTGGGTAGATGCACTTGTATGCGTGCTTCGGGAGTCAAGAGCAATGCTTGAAATAGAATCAGGTTATGCGGAATATAAGTTTGAAAAAGACAAGGGTTGGATAAAAACGAAAGAGGTAAATAGGAAAATGAGCCAATAAAAGTGTCATGTCTTGTTACGACGGCGATCAGGTTATAGTCGAATATGACGGCTCAGGCTCAAGATTACGAAGGTTTGTTTATGGTGCCGGTATAGATGAACCTTTGGTGTACTATGACATTCACTTCAC
>JANQHO010000012.1 GCA_028277105.1 Owenweeksia sp.
GGGTTCTTTCTGGCTGTCCAGAAAAATCGAGAATCTAAAGTTATACTGTTCGTGTCCTCTTCGGCACGCCAGGTCGTGCTCAAAGATTTTTTAACTGCACTTGTCAGGATATTGAGGAACTCGTCCCATTCATCATTTTCAAGAGATGGAGTACCTGGGACTGAGACAGAGTTTAGATACTTCTCATATAACTCTACCAGTTTCGTAAAAGCGTCAACTGTCAAGTTCAGTCTTTCTTCAATTGAGCTGGTGTGGGCCGCTTCATTAATGCCAGCCAGAAGTTCATCACGCACATTGAAAAAAAGACCCGGATTAATCGGGTCGGAAGTAAATGAGCCACTGCTGTAATCCCAGGGTGTAATAGAGCTGTGAGGAGCCGGAAGGGCACTAATCATTACATCAAAAAGGCGTTCTGCATTTAATGCCTTTTCAGCTAGCGGTATTGTTTTTTCGAACTTGATATTATCATTGGCAGCTCCATTAAAAATTGACTCTCCCACAAATACTTGAGATGAACCAGCTGAGGAAACCACATCAATTACTGTATAAACCTGATTATAAGTATTAGGACTATCGTAAACAGTAATTTCCTCTCCGGGTTTTAAGCTGTCACCCAAATTTTGAGAAATAGTGAATGATTTTCCCGAGATATCAATTTCCCCTATGGGAATATCAATGTAAAGCCTATCCAGAGCATCATGGGTTGGGCTTACCAGGTCACCGTCAATTGTTATTGTAGTTCCAGATACGCTTAATACCGTAAAAGTAAATTCAATTGAAGGATTGGCATCTTCATATGCAATGATCGTATGACCTGCTTTAAGGTAAGCCGAAAAATCTGAGCTTGTATCGAGTGTATTATTAGCAACATTAACCGTGGTAACAACTTCTGTATGTCTTATATCACCTCCGGGTATTCCGCTGGGTATCGAAGCGGCTACTTCAAACAAAGTGTTTTGTCCATCATTACTTAGTACCAGTGAATCCAAAGTGTAGGTTCCATCATTGCCATCCTGAGAGTTAATTACGTCTATAGTAGTAAGCGGAATTGGGGAGTTAGTAACCAGGTCGGCCCCCAGAACAATAAAAGTTCTTTTCCCGAGGTTGACACCAGCAACAGTCAAGCTATCATTTCTTTCGTAGGTTAAATATCCTCCTTCCTCATCAGATAAAATAGGGCTAACAGACTCATCAATAGTAATTTCTGTACGATCAAACTGGGTATTGTAGGTTACATTACTGGCAAGTGGTGAGGTTATTGTATATGTATCATCTATTTTTGATGTGCCGGAAATGATTACTTCCGAAACTGAAGAAGCCTCCAACTCTGTTTCCAAATTTCCGGGTATTAAAAACTTTTGATTGGAACGGTTGAATCCGGTTACATTTTCTGCACCCAAATAAAGAATGAAGGCATCTGCCGGACTACTTTCATCAATGACAAGGGGTGTATCGGAGGAAATGGTAAGCGTTCCAGCAGAAACGCTATCTACTTTATATACCCCATCATTAGATTGTGTTCCCTGCAAGACAACATGACTAACAGCGGTGGAAAATCCAACGTCTACTGTTATGTCGTTATTTGTTTGTGAAACACTTACAACTGCTTCCTTCCGCAGGAATTCAATTTCCGGTGTCCCACTAAAGGCCTCCGGAATTTGCTCATACACTCTCACCTCAGTGGCGGTAACCTCTCTTACAGTATAAATACTATTGTTGTTGACAGATGCCCCTTTTAATCTTACTCTATCAAACTGAAACAACTCCGCTGTTAGGTCGGGGGTTACTGTAAAACTCCTATTCCCCATTTGGATGCCTTCTGGTGAAAGTGTTCCTGTGATCCCGGCATCCAGGAATTTTTCTTTCCAAAGTGTTTGATCAAGCCAATTACGCCTGCTAATCCAAATAGAATAGGCAGGGCCAAATCGTCCGTTTCGCAGATCGTCAATGGTAACTGTATCAGGATCAATAATATGAGGGCCGGTTCCTGTAACTGAGTAATCATCAACATTCAAATCCTGTTGCTCCCAAAGATCTTGAAGGAATTTGATTTTCCATTGTTCCAACAAAGACTGTGGAACCGTATACATTGATGGTTGCTCATAATTTCTGAAACCAAAAATACTCTCAAGGTTATCATGCGATATTTGCGTGTCCGGACTTGAAGAATTGGTTTGCAGGTACATAAGTTGGATTGTTTCTCTCCCAGACGCTTCATCTATAAAAGAGATGGCTAAACGATCTGTAAACCTTTTCCGCGTTACCTCATCGGCATGATATACTCTTCTTACTTCTGAGTAAGATGTTCCCAATAGTCTTAATAAATTGAAGTAAGCATCTTCCAAATACTGCTCAACTGCCCTGTTAAAAAAAGTTGTTTGACAGGAACTCGGATGCTCAGGATCAAGTTGGGCTACAAGTTTATCGTAGTAGCATTTTAATACTTCAACCGCCACCCTGTACTGGCATATTTCGTTTTCAAGTTCTCCGCATGCAGTAGTAAGTTGTGTGAATGGCTGGCAAAAATTATCTTCTAATATAGAAGGACCTATTGAGTCATAAAGGGTATCTTCAATGGTTCCTTCCAGGTAATTTGTTGAGTAATCCATCAAATCAGCCAGGTAAGCAAATGGGCTAACAGCAGCTTCACAGTCATCGCAATTACAATAGTCCTCAAGCAAATCCGTTACCTCTTCATTTTCAAACTCAGTGCCGGGAAGCAGCTCAATTTTAGCTTGCTGATTATTACGTGCTGATGTATAGAAATTTCCCAACAATCTGTGGTATGCAACAGCCGAATTGTAAATTTTAGCGGCCTTATATTCATCAGTACCCTCAACAGCTGTAGCCGTAGCAATAAACTGATAACGCTTTGCTTGTGCAATGTGGTAAAGATTAGTGTATCCGCTTGTAAATAGGGAAAAATTCAATTGATAGTCCGGAGAAATTAACTCTAATTGAGCCAGAGCATCCAAACTATTTATGGTTATCCGGTAAGAATCATATTGAGAGCCCTGGATCTCCGCATTTGCAAACAAAAAACCAAACTTCCTGATATCATCTAGTGTAGTTATAGATTGATTCTGCAAAAAAGTTTGAAGGTCACCTTCAATAGTGAAAAGAGGCAAATTTAATTCTAGTGTTTCCAACGATGTGGTTACCGGGTCGGTAGTAATGACTACAGGAACTTCGGTGTTGATTACAATAGCGTTCGAGGTGTCTGTGAGTGATTCAAGATCGACAGATCGTGTGGTCAAAGCATTCCCTTCACTATCGAAAGTAGAGAACAAGAGATTCACCGAAGAAGGATCCGTTGCCAGATAATAAGCAACCTGTTTGTTGACTGGATAACTGAAGCCCACCAAGCCTTGCTGATCAGTTAAAAAGCTACCTGCATCATA
The DNA here is from genome assembly GCA_028277105.1 of Owenweeksia sp. Classification (GTDB taxonomy): domain Bacteria; phylum Bacteroidota; class Bacteroidia; order Flavobacteriales; family Schleiferiaceae; genus JANQHO01. The sequence continues at coordinate 3,402 of JANQHO010000012.1, forward strand.
AATAGGGTCACCGCTATAGGTGAGCTTGATACTTAGTGAAATGTTTGATACTGGTAAACTTGTAGCACTATCCTGAACCAGTGCCGACAATTCTATTTCTTCGCCCGGTATTTCAGAGTCGGAGTAATAATCGTTTACAGTAATAGTGGCTGATTCTCCCCAACCGGTGTACTCTCCTTCTATAACTGATCCCCCTGAGGTAAGTGTAAAATCAAGTCGGTTAACACCGTTGTAAACTTTAAAAAATATCGGTGGAAAGCCTACGCTCTCCAGAAGCTCCAGCTCTATTCTAAAAGAGCCCTCAGCATCAGTAACTGTCGTATCAATTAATTCGTGGTGTGTACCGGGAGCGCTGAGCCCTTTCCAAACCTCAAGCCGCAAATCACTTATTCCTTGTGAAGTAAATTTGTCTACTACGGCGCCTGTTATGGTGTTGATATTATATACCTCTCCCATTAGCTCATTAGCCATACTTTAAATATTTGAAGATTATATAATGGTAGGGAAGAATACGATCTTAAAGATTTAGATCATCTTAACAGATTATACTTGCCCTTTCCTTGATTTAAACATCGCATTTTTTAATTAAAATTTTATCTATGCTATATTAAAAAAATATTAACAAAATATTTTTAACTGCTAAAAAATTAATATTATTTAAATAAATATTTTTTCACTTTATACCTTTTGCCGTTACATCGAAACTTGTTTAAACTAAGCCTGTCAGGCTTCTGGAGCTATCGATAGTTGAGAGTTTCAATTGCCTTTTTAAAAACATAGAAATTTTAATCCAAAAAAGCAAACGGAAAAATCAGTCCCTTTATTATCCATTAATTTTTAAAAAGAATAAAATAATATATTTATATTTTACATGTTTTATGGTGAAGAAAGCATTTCCTATCACGCAAAAAACGGGCAGATAATGAAGGAAATTACGATAACCACGGAGTATGATATTCGCGGGAATGTGATGAGTGTGACCGATACACTGGATCGTAAAGTATT
>JANQHO010000153.1 GCA_028277105.1 Owenweeksia sp.
TAAAAGAGAATTTGAAAAATCGCTCTATCACCTCAAAATTGCTATGGCCAGCCCCGATCTTGACATTGACCGGAAAATGCCGGTACTTCTTTCGCTTTTTGACGCTAGTGACCTGGATACCAGTCTTAGCAAAGAGGCCTATCAGATCCTCGAAGACGTTATTGCCAGCGATCCCAAGGAGCCCAAGGCTTACTCCATTTACGGTGACTTTTTAAACCGGGATGGCAGGGGAAAAGAAGCTTTAAAAGCCTACCGGCAGGCCACCCGATTGGAAGGTGGTAATAAATACCTGATCTGGGAGCAAATCCTTTTACTGGAGATACAGTTTGAGATGTATGATTCTCTTATGATAGATGGTGCAGAGGCGGTAGAATTGTTTCCCAACCAACCTTTACCTTACTTCTTTACCGGGGTAGCCCTTTCTTTTAACGACAAACACGCAGAAGCTCTTCCCTACCTGGAAGATGGCCTTAATTACGTCATTGGCAACCCTCAATTGAAAGAACAATTTTATTTGCAGCTGGCAGAGGCTCATTACCGTTTGGCCCAATATCCAAAAAGCGATTCTTATTTTGAACAGGCTCTGCTGATCAACGGCCGTAATCCTACCACATTGAATAACTATGCTTATTACCTTTCTGTAAGAGAGGAAAAGCTGGATAAAGCCTTGGTTATGACGGAAAAAAGCAATGTTCTGAGCCCGGCTAACCCAACTTTTCTCGATACCTGGGCCTGGGTTTTATACCAAAGAGGGGAATACGAAAAATCTCTGGTGAAAATGGAAGAGGTGATCCGGCTGGGTGGAGGGAACAATGGCGAAGTTTTGGAACACTATGGCGATATCCTCTATCGCAATGGTATGATAGAGAAAGCAGTGGAGCAATGGAAAAAAGCCAAAGAAATAGGCGGCACCACTCCCGCAATTGACCAAAAAATCATAAATCAAAGCCTGTGATGCTTAGGAAAGTTACTTTACTGGCCCTGGCTTTTTTTATGGCTGCCTGCGGATTTACCAAAAAACTCCCCGAAGGCTCGCCCCCTCCTATTAAAACTGGAGCCCTGCTGGACAGTATAGAAAGCCATGTTTTTCGTTTCAACACGCTGATGCTTTCCGGAACGGGTAACTATAAGAACGGCAAAGAGGAACAGTCTTTCCGCTTCAGGATCAGGATGCTGAAAGACTCGGTTATTTGGGTAGATATCACCGACCCCTTTATAGGAGGTATAAAAGTGGCCCGTGCCGTACTGTATCCCGACAGTTTTACTTTTGTCAACAACCTTAAACGGGAGTTCTTCCACGATGATCTCAAAGCTTTACAACAAAGGTTCGGGCTGGATTTTGGTTTTTACGAGCTGCAGAACCTGTTTTCTTCCAACCAGGTTTTTTCTTTGGATAAGAATCACGAGCTTTTTTACCGGCCCGGGCAGTATGTACTGGCCAATTATCCTATAGACCGCGAGGATTCGTTAAAGATATCCCCCCAGGATTTTTTCAATCAGTCCCTTATTCTCCCTCAGTTTTTTCGCCCGGCTTCTCAACGTAGATCCGTTCCCCTCAACGGCAAGAACTATCGCCTGGATTATGAAGATTATCTTAGCTTTGGCAGGTTTTATTTCCCCAAAAAGATCCGGGTAAGTTTTACCAGTAATTCATCCCAGTCGATGGAGCTGATAATAAAAGACCTCAACGTAAACCAAAGGCTGAATATCCCTTTTTCCATTCCCGATGGCTATGCAAGGATACCGTAACGGCATTATTTTAGTCTTTCTCCTCTGTACTGCCTTTGCAGGCTGGGGACAGGGCAACCGCAAAGAGAAACTGCAACAGCTCAAGATCAAGTTGCAGGATGAGATAGAACTGGCCAATAAAATACTTTCCGAAACCAAAAAAGATCGCGAGCTATCCCTCAGTGAGATCACTACTGTGCAAAAGAAGCTCAAACTGCGGGAGAACCTTATCCGTACTCTGGACAAGGAGCAGCAGATCCTGGACGGTGAAATACAGCAGCTCCAAACAGACATCGACACTCTGGAGAAAAAAGTGGCCGATCTGAAAGAAGATTACGCCAAAATGATACGGCAGGCTTATAAAAGCAAGAATAAGTACAGCCGCCTGATGTTTATCCTTTCGTCCCGGAATTTTAACCAGGCTGTTCGCAGGCTGGAATACCTGAAGCAGTATTCTGAATACCGAAGGAGGCAGGTGGATGAAATTAAAGCCCGGCAAAACGAGCTCAACGAAAAAATAAGCACCTTAACCCGTCAGAAGGAGCGCAAAAACGCTTTGCGTAGCCAGATGCTGGCCGAAAGGGAAAAACTACTGGCTGAGAAGGAGGAGCAGGAAAACGCTATTGCCAGCTTGCAGAAAAAGGAGAAAGAGATTACCAAAGACCTGAAAGCCAAACAAAAGGAAGCTAAAAAACTGGAGAATGAGATCCAGCGCATCATTGCGGCTGAGATGCGGAAAGCCAAAGAAGCCGCCATACGGAAACAAATAGAGTATGAAGCCAAAAGG
>JANQHO010000083.1 GCA_028277105.1 Owenweeksia sp.
CAATGCCAAGTATAGCGCTTCGGTCAATTGGAACGAGGAAAAGGAGATGATCGTTATGGATCATCTTTCCCCACCTGACGATAAACTGAAAGGAGTGTACCGCATGTACGGCCCCGATTTTAGTTATGACGGCCTGGAATGGGATGACGGCTGGTGGCATCTGCGGGAAAGCATCAAGTTCAATACCGGGCAGGATATTCCCCTTACCACGCCCGACCGTCCTCTCGATCTCCCTCCTTCTAAAAAGCAGAGAAGGCCGGCCACCGCGGGCGGAGGAAATAATTAATCCTTGCTTAACCTCTGGCCCATATTGAAATTGTTACTTTTGGCCCGTAATTAAGTTCACACCATGCAAAAACACAATTTCTCTGCCGGGCCCTGTATCCTTCCTCCGGAGGTTCTGCAGCAAGCTTCACAGGCGGTACTTAACTTCGATAATTTAGACCTTTCCCTGATCGAGATCAGCCACCGCAGCAAGAATTTCATTGCCGTGATGGAAAAGGCGCAGGCTTTAGCTAAAGAGTTGCTGAGTGTACCTGGAGGTTATTCCGTATTGTTCCTGCAAGGTGGTGCCAGCCTCGAATTTGTGATGGTTCCCTTTAACCTGATGAAGAAAGAAGGAGGTAAGGCGGCTTATACCGATACGGGAAGCTGGAGTTCCAAAGCCATTAAAGAGGCTAAAAGAGTGGGTGAAGTTGAGGTAGTGGGAAGCTCCAAAGACAGCAATTACAATTTTATCCCTAAAGGTTATACTATTCCGGCAGAAGTAGATTATTTCCACTGTACTTCCAATAATACTATTTTCGGAACACATATGAAAGAATTCCCTCAGGTAGATACCTTGATGGTATGTGATATGTCGTCTGATATTTTAAGCCGCCAGATCAATGTAGCCGATTTTGACCTGATCTATGCCGGGGCCCAGAAAAATATGGGACCGGCTGGAGCTACTATGGTGATCGTAAAAGACGAGATACTCGGTAAAACCGGGCGCGATATTCCCGCTTACCTGGATTATAGAACGCATATCGATAAAGATTCCATGTTCAATACCCCACCTGTATTTTCGGTTTATGTTTCCATGCTTACGCTGCAGTGGTTGAAAGATAAGGGAGGGGTGAGTTGGATAGAAGACATCAACCAGCAGAAAGCCGACCTGATCTACAGTGAAATTGACCGCAATCCACTGTTTACAGGTACGGCTGCCAAAGAAGATCGCTCTAATATGAATGCCTGTTTTGTACCGGCAGAAGGGGTGAATACGGAAGAGTTTGACAAAATGTGGCAGGAAGCCGGCATCAGCGGTATTAACGGCCACCGTTCGGTAGGCGGTTACCGCGCCAGCATGTACAATGCTTTGCCATTGGAAAGCGTGCAGGTGCTGGTGGATGTGATGAAGGAATTTGAAAGAGTAAAAGCTTAAAAAGAGAAACATGAAGATTCTAGCCAACGATGGCATTTCCCCTTCCGGCAAAGCTAAATTGGAAGCAGCCGGTTTTACAGTAGACACTACCAAAGTAGCCCAGGAGCAACTGGAGAATTACATCAAAGAAAATAATATCAACGCCATTTTAGTGCGCAGCGCTACCAAAGTGCGTCAAGACCTGATCGATGCCTGTATAGATCAGATCAAACTGATCGGCCGCGGTGGGGTAGGGATGGATAATATAGACGTGGACTATGCCAGGAGCAAGGGCATCCACGTGATCAATACTCCGGCTGCCAGCACCCGTTCCGTGGCGGAACTGGTTTTTGCCCACCTTTCCGGCATGGTGCGCTTTCTTTTTGACGCCAACCAAAAAATGCCTTTGGAAGGGGAGACCCAATTCAAGCAACTGAAGAAAAGTTATTCGGCTGGAACAGAACTTCAGGGCAAAACCATCGGTATTATCGGTTTTGGACGTATCGGGCAGGAAGTGGCCCGCATAGCCTACGGCCTGGGTATGTACATCCTGGCGCACGACCGTTCTACCCTTTCCGAAACCCTGGAAATTTCCTTTTCTGACGGCCAGAGCATTTCCACCAAAGTAAATTGCGTGAGCTTTGAGGAGGTGCTTCAAAATTCAGATTTTATTTCCATCCACGTTTCCGGAGCCGGTCAAACCCTGATAGGTGAAAAGGAAATCGCCATGATGAAAGACCAGGCGGGTATTGTGAACACCGCCCGCGGTGGGGTAGTAGATGAAGAAGCTCTTTTAAAAGCCCTGGACAGTGGCAAACTGCGTTATGCTGCCCTGGATGTTTTTGTGAACGAGCCCACTCCGGCTATGAATGTATTGATGAGTCCTTATACTTCGCTTTCGCCCCACATTGGTGCCGCTACTTTGGAGGCTCAAGACCGTATAGGGGAAGAGCTGGCCGAGCAGATCATTGATTTGTTGGCGGTAGAGGCGGAGTAAACTTTCTCTGGTTCAAAGTTGTAAAGTCTAAGGTTTAAGGTTCATCGCCTGACTGGTCCCTATCGGGAGGAATCCGTCAGGCGGGCGGGTGAGGCGAAGCAGAGACCCGCGATCTCACTCTCTTTGTACACACTGGATCTAATGTACAGGCAGCCTCTTTGGCCGGAATGTGATTCGTAAAAAAGTATAATGCTGTATTTTTGATACAAGCTGGCATTTTTATATTCTCTTGCTGAAACTTACTGCCACAAAATTCCCCGGTAAGCCATAATCAACCTTCAGAAAATGTGTTAGCTTTGAGGTAATGCGGTTCGCGTTGGTAAGCGTTTAAAATTATAGAAGTACTTAACTGGCAATGTTTAAAACAAAAAAATATCCATGAAGTCTATTGTTTTTATTTACCAGTTAATTGTAGTCAACTAGAAAAATTGACATGAATTACATTAAATCATTATCCATTATTTCCGGACTTATTTTTCTTATTTCATGTAATGAGAATGAAATGTCGCATTCCGAGAGGGATAATTCTATGATTGAGGCTCATACTCAAAAAACAGATAAAATTCAGGTACTGAATTTTGGAACCTTTCATATGGGACTTACTAATGACGCGCATTCAACTGAATTCAATGAACGTGACAAAGAAAATCAAGCTAAAGTTCATGAAGTAGCCAGAAAATTAGCAGCATTTAAACCCACAGTTATCGTAGTTGAAACAGCTCCGGGGTATGATAATAAACTTCAGTCACTATACAGTAAATATCGAGAAGACTCAACGATGTCCTTTAAAAATCCATCGGAAGTTGAACTTTTAGCTTTTGAAATAGGTAGACTGAGTGAAGCCAGCAGAATTTATGGGATTGACCATAGTATGGAGTACAATTATAATATAGCAGGAGAAATTGATAATACGATCGATCCCGCTACGGTAAATGACTATTATAACAACCCATTTAGAACTACCCCAGAAATAAATGTTAATGAAGACACACTGTCTTTGCTTGAAAACCTCATGTTGACCAATAGGGATAAATACTTGGATTTTCTGTTGACTATTAATGCCGACATCCTCACACATGCTGGCACAAAAGATAGTTTTGAAGGTGCTGATGAGGCAGCTAAGTATTATCAGCGGAATTTGAGAATGTATTCAAATCTCAACCGAATAGCTCTTGATAAGGAAGACAGAGTTTTTATTCTAATGGGAGCAAGCCATACAGCATTTTTCAGGGACTTCATAAGTAGAAGTCCGAAGTATGAAATGGTTAATACTTTTGATTATCTAGAATAAAACTGGCTACAATAAAACGCTCTATACAAGACGTATTGAACCACATTTTCAGGATGATATCCTGTCAAACATTAGTGCTGTTGATAGGCCCCGGGCCGTTAATCAGCAAAAGTTCAATGCCTTTGCTAGTTGTCCGGATCGAGCGCAGCCAAAGCCTATTTTTATTTTTCAACTTCGCTCAAGGTGGTTAACCAAATGAAGAAGTGCAGTGTCAGTCTGAGTATCCCGAAAGCAAAGCTTTCGAGGATGTATCGAAGACTGGCGTTTGGAATTTTTTCACCCTTCGATACGATTTTGCTAACGCAAGATCACTCATGGTGCAGCGGTTATATCATTGACAACCTATCCTTATGTTGATTATTAAAATTGCTTAGAGCTCTTTTCGGATAAAGATGCCGATGTTGCGGAGCTCCATGAAGTCGCTACCTATAAAAGTTTGATCCAGCCCTATACCTACCTGAAAATAATCTTTGTAGCCTATTCTCAGCCTGAACTGCTGGTAACTGAAAAGGTGTTCTTCAAACTGATGGTCAACGGTGGTGGCGAATATAATTTGGGAGAACAGGCTGTAGCGTTCACTTAATTTAGGCGTATAAAGGAAGATACCAGAAAGCTCATATTCTATTTCATCATTGAAGACTACGGTGGGAAATAAGTTCATAAACAGATCTCCCCTGGGGTTGAAATAGGAGTAGGAAACAGCAGCAATAGGGTTAAAAATACCATTGGCATGTATACCCCCTGCAGAAATCCCCCAATTGGAGGTGAGGTTGTAGGTAAACTGGGAACTGATCAGGGAAGAATTAAAGACATCTTCTTCATAGTCAGCAGTAAAGCGGGCCATGCTAAAGAGATTTACCTTTTGTTTTTTGTCCAGGTCTTTAAAAAAGAAGAACTGGTGTTGCAGTTGTTCATCACCGGCTAATACCTCTACTGGTATCTGAGCCTTGGCGTTTGAAGAGATCAGGATAAAACTTAAAAGAACAAGAAGCTTGAAGAAGCTCAGTTTTTTAAATACAGTAGTTAAAGATTTCATAGCCGATTTATTTTAAGAGAGTTATTAAATTGATGGTATTGCCGGGCTTAAGAGGATCGAAGTATTCGGTATAGCTGCTGATCTTTCCCCATTTCTTGAATTCAAAGATTCCAATGTTGGAATCCCGGTAGAAATCCTGGCTGTTGCTGATGAGGTGCTGGGTTTTAAGAAATACCGCCCCTTTGTTCCGGTTGACGAAAACATCTTCAATGGAAAAGGACAGCCGGGCGTACAGGTCGCAAGAGGTGCGGCCATACCTGTTGATGGCTTCCCTTCCGTGCAGGGATTTATTGACCAGTTCACAAGCATAAGGGAAAGTGATGGTGGCATCTTCCGACCACAGCCTGATCCAGTTGTTCAGGTCTTTTTGTTCCAACAGCAGGTAGAAACGTTGAATAGTATTTTGATAATTCGTTTTCATGATGCTTTTTCAGTGTTTGATCAACACTGCAATATTCGCATCACAAGCTCAGGGGCTGATTATCAAAAAGGGAGAATACTTTATCAATTCCTCCTCTCCTCCCTGAATTGGTTGGGAGAGTAGTTAGTTATCCTTTTAAAGAGGCGGGAAAAGTTGCTCAGTTCATCAAATCCCAGTTTGTAGGCAATTTCGGTAAAGGTGAGATTGGATTGCAGGATGAGGCCTTTAGCCTTTTCGATGGTCGATTCCTGAATGATTTTCAAGGCAGTTTTATTCAAAACCCTTTTGGTAAGCGTATTGAGCTGTTTGGTGGTCAACGCCATTTCATCGGCATAAAACTGAACGCTTTGGTGGTCAGAATTCTTTTCCAGCAAACTCTGGAAGTGATCGATGACCTCTTCGGGGCGGGATGAAAAAGCGCTCTTGGTCTCCTTGAGAATGGTTTGTGATCTCAACACCAATACACATAAAAGACTGGTGAGTATTTTATTGCTGTATCGACTGGGATTCTCATACTCAGCAAGCATCAGCTTTACCCAGTTGGAAAGGTCATTGTATTCCTCATGGGTAAGCTGGTGGTAACTTTCGTATTCCCGTTTAAAGAAAGGGACGGATATATTCAGTTTACCCAAATTCTGATAAGCTTGTTTGGAAAAATAGATCATATACCCTTTAGACCTGGTGTCCTCTGTTACTCTGTATGACTGCAACTGATCGGGTGCAATAAAACAGATGCAGGGTTCTCCCTGAGGGCGATAAAACTTGCCATCTATGGCAAACTCAATATAGTTTTGATCTTCAGCCAGTGAGATCTCAAAAAATTCATTGCGAAAGAAACTCATTTGCTTGACTGCCGATTCGGGAATGCTGTTAAGGTCTATGACAAATACTTCCAGCTCATTTTTTGAATGGCTTAGCTCAATTGCCTCAACAAAATCCTGGTATTTCTCAAAGTTGGTTTCTTTCATTGAGTTTATTTCCAGCTAATATCCACAAGGCTAAAAGTATCGGATTTTTACAAATAACAACAGTGTTCGACTTCGCTTGCCTGATGGATTTCCTCCCAAAAGGGATGGCAGTCAGAGCAGCTAACGGGCCAAGTGTTAACCCCTCAGAGCAGTTATGTTAACTGCGCCTTTCCGTAGACAAGCCTGTAAAGTCAAAACAGCTTCAGGAACCATAATTAAACTCTCAATATATTGAAATAGTGGAGGTTGGGTTTTTTTCTTGAAGCTAATAATTTAATCTGCCTGATGAATTACCGCGTAGACAAATGGTAGACATGCGCTATAATAACTACCTGATTTGTGAATATAAGAAGTATGATGAAGCTAATTTTGTCAGCTTAGTAAGCTGTTACACAAAGATTTACTTTTTATATAATTTCTATTTTATTGAACAGGTTGCTGCCCTGAAGAAAGAAACCAACCGCTTCTATTATGCTACGATCTATTTTGACCCTGCTTTTTACTGCTGGTATATTTTCAGTTTTTGCCCAAACATCCCCTACAGACCTCTCCAAAACAACCAAGACTATAGCAGGCTTTACCGTCTCTTATGAGTTTCCGGCCAATGCTACAGTAACTATCAATGGGGCTCAGCCTTCTCAGGCACAGGCTTCTTTAGTGTTAAATAGTAATGGTAACGTAAGCAAAGCCAGTTTCTCCATTACGGATACCAATACTATACAATACACCTATGGTGCTTTTACCTTAAATATTGAACATATTACCTATGATGCAAAGGATGATCATCTGATTTGCTCTGGTAACATTCTCATGCCAACTGAGTTTCAAGAAGACACCAATGCTGTATATCTGAATTTTTCTTCACTGAGGTTAAATGCACAAGGCATTGTAGATCTTGGAAATGTACATTTAAGCAGCCCTATTCAATATCACGGTTTTTACTATGGCCTGGGCAGCCATCACAAAATATATAAAGACTCTCTTGTACTGGACGGGTATATAGTACTACCTCATAACATTGGTCAATTACACACCAGTATGCGCCTGGAGGCCAATCAAAATGCTACTCTGGAGCTGGACAGTGTAAAAGACAATAAGTTAAAAGCTTACGGGTATGAATTCGATGTGCTGAACGCCTCTTATTCCCAGGGAGTATGGACCTTAAATACAGACCTGGTAATACCGGATGATTTTGGAAAGTTACGCGCCAATCAACTAAAAGTGGATACCTCAGGTATTGTACAAGACCCCACTTTTGATGTCAGCAAATCGCCTCAGATGCAAATGGGGGTATACAAGGCCAAAGCCACCGATGCCTGGTTGAGCGACAATAAGCTGATGATGAAAGCTGAGTTCTACCTCTGGAATGAAACCCTTTCTATGGACTCACTCACTATACTCAATAGTGGTGATATCGACTGCAAATATGTGACTGCCTCTTCTAGCCAGGCTACCATAGCAGGTTTTGCTATGGATAGTATTGATTTTGACTTTGGCTATTATGTAATTGATTCCCTGGCCAACCAGAAATATGGCTTTCAACTGAATGGAAGGGTTTCCTTACCAAACAATTGGGGCCAGGTAAAAGTCAATAATGCACGCATCTATTTAGATGGCAGTTTTGATGGTGGTCATGCTACTGATAAGGATAGTATCAACCTCAATGGTTTTAAATTTCATTTGGACGAGGGCCGCTTTTTTCCGTCAATACACTACTACACTTTGAGTGGTACCGTACAAAGTCATGCCGATACTTCTATAGCTCAGATCTTTGTGGATGGCGAAGTAGTGGGATACCGCCCTGTAATAAATGGTTCCTGGTCTATAGATGGTATCCGCCACCCAGCTCTCAGCCAGGGCCATATCAAAGTCATCAATATTATAGACAACGATAAGGATGGAGAATACAACTTTGCCAAGGACGCTATTTTTGACATTAGTGAAAAGGTTATTATCACTCCCAAAAGCGGAGCCTTGGGGCATTTTAAAGGTGCTTCCAACAGGCCCAATGGTGATCTGATCTCAGTGAGCCACAATGGTCAGGCTCTAGGTACAGCCGTGGTTTGGGATGGGCACTGGGAATATTTTGCTTATGGTCTACCAGCTCTCAGTCAAGGTGATATAAAAGCCATGGCCTTAAGAAAATCTGATGGTTATAGGATAAGTGCCCAAAGCTTAAACAACATTGCTTTGGTAGATATTGAATACAAAGGGAAAAGCCTTGGTAAAGTATTGGTAAAGTCTGACGGTTCGTTTCAAAGCCCAATTTATCAAATCCACAACTTTATTCCAGCAGATATTAAAGTATTGGCTTATGAAGATAGTGATACAAATGGCATTATTGAACCTAATAAAGATGTATCAACTGATATCACATCCAGCGTAACCCTTGCAAACCCCAACAAACGCTTTTACAAGATATTTGGAAAGTCAAGCCAGGCTAATGGATCTGTAGTCAATCTTAAATTAAGTGGAAGTGATATTGGCCAGGCTTTGGTATGGGATGGTCATTGGAGGCTGGATTATGAAACACAACAATCCGTTACAACCAGTGCTTTAAAAGCTTTGGTTTATACCAATCTGAAAATGGATAGCTTACTGGAAGGTGTTTCATCTGGCATCAAAGCTCAGGCAATTGTTCTCAACGAAGAAGACTTTTCTCATTGGATGGAATTCCACAGCATTACAACTGACAGTATAGGTTTGAATAATTCTACCATTTTACTGGATGGGGAACTCGCTTTACCTAAATTCGGAAAAATGCCGGTAGAAGGAATGAATATTAGCTCTTCTGGCATGCGTATGCCCGGTAAGAAGAATAGTCACGGTAACCCTCACTTTCGCTTTGATGGCTACAACTATAACCTCAACAGTTTTGATATAGACGTCAGTAAACCTATGGCCATATTGGATGGGGAGATCATTTTGCCCGACAATGCCGGTAGATTGTGGGCCAAGGTAGATGCCCAAACATCTGGAGTAGGCCTGAGCAGCATGGAGTTGGAGCAAAAAGAAATTACCATAGGTGATTTTATAGTACATGTAGACAGCCTTAGCCTCAATACTAAAGAAGAAATGCAGTTACAGGGAGAACTAGACATCCCTAATATGGATCGCTATCTCCCTGTAGATAAGCTCACTATTTCAGCTACTACAGAAAGAAAAGAAGCAGAGATCAACACCGATAATCTGATCATTAAAACCAACGGTTATCAACTCCAGGTTAGCAAAGCTCGTTTTGTAGTAGACACCCTTCCGGGAGGAGCCTTTGCGGATACTATGATGCTATCCGGAATTATTGATCTTGGAGCAATGGGGAACCTCAACGCTACCGATTTACGCTTTGACAGTTACGGCAATATCGTATCGGGAAATTTAAGCGTGGGAGATAAAGGTCTTAAAGTAAATGGCTTTGACTTTAGCAATGCTACCGATAGTATTCGTTTTGTGCATAATGAGATCCACATCTCTAAAATTGATTACCTGATACCCGGTAAAAATGCCTCTATTGTCTTCCGTCACATTCTTATTGATAATGAGCTGAATTTTGAGGTAGATGAAGTAAGCCTGGCTGCTACGAGTTATGATTATAACGGCTACACTCTTACAGTGGATAATATGGCCTGGAAAAGCGATCAGCTACTTGTAGGTGGAATACTGTCACTGGGAGGCGACCTGGGCAATACAGAGATCGACAATATTGAGATTAAATCTGACGGCAGTTTGAACGGTGGGGAGTTTAACCTGACCCAAACGACTATGAGCTACCACGGGTTTAACCTTACCATTGACACTGTAGTCCTGGATGAACAGGATGTTATGACCATGTCTGGAAATATTGTCTTGCCTGATAGTCTTGGAGAAATCAAACTGGATGGACTAAAAGTAAATGCTCAAAAAGTGTTGGATTACGGTACCATTGATTTTTCTACCGATACGGTTACTTGGCTGGGTTTTCAAGCTACCATTGACAGTCTGGAGTTTAAAGAACCTTATTTTCACCTCGGTGGTAATGTAACTGTTCCTAAAATGGGTACTCTCAGGCTATCTGATTTAAAATTGGATGCCAGTGGTAAATTCAGTGGAGGAACTTTCATCCTACCCGATTCGGCCAAAGTAGATTACAATGGCTTTGAAATAGCTGTTTCTACAATTGATATAGAATCGGATGGGGTAGAATTGGACGGCAGCATAAAGCTACCCAATCAAAAAGGGACTATTCAGGTTACCGGTTTGGAAATTACCGGCCAGGGAAGCTTCAGCCAAGGGCACTTCTTATACGAAGAAGGAAGCAATCCTATGGAATTCGACAGCCTCCATTTAGAAATAAACAGTGTAGATATTGAAAATAACAAGTTGTATATCCACGCTGCACTGGAACTGCCCAATAATGTAGGAAGAGTAGGAGCTCACTTATCATGGGATATGAATCAAGATATTCAACTGGATTCTATCTCCCTGCGCAATGCAAATATCACTTATTCAGGCTTTCATATCAATCTTACCAATTGCCAGTACACCAATAACAATTTTGTTTTTGACGGTACTATTAGCGTTGATAACCTGGGTGTCTTTAAGGTTGATCAACTCAGTCTTTCTTCCCAGGGTGGTTTTAGTGGAGGCAGTGTGAGTTTTCAAGGTACAACATGGCAGTGGGGAAGCCTGGCTGCCAAGATCAATAACGCTTCTATAGTTAACCATGAGATATTACTTGATGCCGATGTTACCTTACCCAATAATATGGGAACCCTGGGTCTCAAGAATGTTGATGTGGATATGAACGGTAAAATCATCAGTGCCAAAGTAACACTCGATAGTCTTTCGTACGCAGGTTATACCTTCCACCTTGACTCAGCTTCGGTTACCAATAATAACCTCATTACCCTGGCTGGTTACATGAAATTACCCAAAGGTTACGGTAAAATCACCATTGATAATTTCAGTATTGGGACTGATGGAAATATTGTAGCGGGTGAGGCCACTTATGAAGGTCAAGGTATTACACTAGCCCAAACGAATATAACTGTTGATAAGGTACACCTTAGTAATAGTTCATTGGGCCTTGATGGTACCATTCATTTCCCTTCTGCCATAGGAGGCAGCCTTGACTTCAGTGGATTGGAATTCAGCACTTCAGGAAACATAAGTATCAATAGCATTGCTGCCAATAATGTCGCAATACAGATACAGGGCTTTAGTGCCAACCTCAGTTCCGTCAGCTGGGATAAATCACAACAACGCGTTATTATAGATAGTGAGTTAAGTCTTCCCGGAACCTTCGGCAATACTACTATTACTAATCTGCAAATAGGAACAGATGGCAAGTTATACGGTGGTAGCTTTGATCTTTCCGGTCTTAATATGGATTACCACGGGGTAAGTCTCAAACCTACCCTTTTAGAAATAAACGGGAATGAGCTTACCGCTAATTGTGAGTTAACCCTACCTAATAATGCTCAGCTTTCTGTTGCTGGAATGAAGATCGGACCTTCCGGAATATCAGATTTTGGACAGATCAATGCCTCTAATGTCAAATTTCAATGGAAAGGTTATGACTTTGAGTTATCGCAACTGAACTTTAGTAATGACATATTTAGTTTTTCCGGAAAATTAGATTTTGGCAAATATGGCTCTCTGGATGCTAAAGACATTCAGATCAGCACTTCGGGTGATTTTTATGGAGGAACTTTTGTTCCGAGTAATGCCCAGCTCAAATTTGCCTCAATGGACATCAGCCTGGATAGCCTGGTCTTTCAGCAAAACGAATTTGAGTTTAGCGGGAGTATGACTCTACCCAGCAACAATGGTAAAATAATATTCAGGGATATTGACCTGACTACTGATGGTAAATTCACAGGCGGTAGCCTGATTTATGATGGTAACGGGTTCAGCTTTGACGATGGCAAATACCGTGTGGTACCTTCTGACTTCACCTTAAACAGCGATAATAGCATAACACTGGATGCCCGGGTTATTGAAGTGGCTACCGATAGTGTAAAAGCCATTATGACCGGCACCAAAATTACCGGAGATCCTTTTAACATTCAGTTTGGAACAGAGACTTTACTCAACACCGAATTCTACTACAAAGGCTTTGATGTAAAGGTAGATACCTTTACAGTGAGCGGAACAGACATCACTTATACCGGTCATATTACTATTCCAAAATTGGGCAAACTCGATGTGGCAGGTCTGGTAATGGATGTTTCTTCCGGCAAGATCACCGATCACGGTAACATTACCTACACCGGTCAAACCTGGACCATGGGAAGCACTTCCTTCACCATAGATTCTGTAAAACTGGAAGAAGACTACATCGATATCCAGGCCAAAATGCAGCTTCCCAACAATGCTGGTGAAGTTGATGTCAACAATATGCGTCTTAGCACTACCGGCAGTCTATTAAGTGCTGATGTAGATGTTCAAAACATCAGTATGGGGTATCACAATTACACCATTGCCCTCACCCATGCTCAAATTGAAGGTGGAGAACTGGAGTTAGATGGAACTATTAACCTCAATACCTTTGGTACCTTCAATGTTGAAGATCTGGAATTCGACCTGGAAAACGGAACTTTTAAACAAGCGACACTCACTTCAGAAAATGCTGATTTCGCCCTGGGAAGCTTTACTGCTACACCACAATCCATTGCCTTTGTAAATGGAACTATCGATATTGACGGATTCCTCCAACTACCCAATATCTTTGGAGACAGTGCCAGTGTTTCATTTGACGGTCTGAAGATTGGAACTGACGGTAGCTTTAACATTGACAGTGTAAAATCCAATAATCTTGAAGTTCAATACAAAGGCTTTGACCTTGCTTTTACTGAACTGCAATGGTCAGACGGTCTGACCATATCTGCAGACCTCACCTTACCAGGTAATAGCCAAACCATATCACTTGAAAGCCTCAAAGTAGATCAAAATGGTAACGTTAGTGGTGGTAGCCTCAATGCTAATGGAGTATCCATCGCTTACCATGGCTACACTCTTGAATTGCAAAGTGCCGAGTTTCTACCGGGTGATGGTGCTAAGTTAAGCGGGAGTTTCACCCTGCCAGGTGGTACAGTAAGCTTGAGTGTTACCGACCTGCAATTTGGTTCATCAGGGATCACTGACTTTGGAACAGTGGCCATGAGTTCTACTGAACCGGTAAAATGGCATGACTTTGAAGTAAATGTGAGTAATGTAAGTGTATCAGACGGTACCGTTCTTATTGATGGTAGTATGGGCCTTAATGGAATTGGCACTTTAACGGTTAGTCAGCTTGGATTTACTTCTTCTGGTAACTTCTTGCCCGGTGATATCACTTTAGACAATCAAAAGCAACTAACCTTTGGTCAGTATTCCGCTACCATTTCTACTATTGAGTTTTCAGATAATGTGATCACTGTTGACGGTGAGATTGGTTTATCCGGCAATCGTAAAGTAGCTATATTTGGCATGTCCATTGATTTTCAGGGTAACTTCAGTGGAGGTTCATTAACATACAGTGGAGATCCTATTTCTTTCAGCGGTAGCAAGATCACTCCTTATGGCATCAGTTTTGAAAACAGCGTGCTTACAGCTTCAGCCCAAATGGTATTACCTGATGATCTAGCTACAGTAACAGCAACTGATGTATCCATAGATCACAATTTCAACGTAAGCGTAGGGGAAGTAGAAGTAGAAGGTGTAAGCATCCATTATAAAGGGATCATCGTTAACCTGGACAGTGCCATCTATCAGGGGTCGGACCTTAGCCTGTGGGGTAATATCCAAAACGACAAACTGGGAAATTTAAAAGTTACAGGATTAACAATGAATACTTCTGGTGTAATCACAGGTGGAGCGGTGGATTACTCTGGCACCCAGTATTTCGGTCAACTGGAGGTAAATATTACAGATCTCGGTTTTGATTGGGGACAGGGAGATATTACTCTGTCCGGAAGCCTCATTTTACCCAGTAATGTAGGTACCCTTACAGTAGACACTATTGTTCTAGACCCCCATAGTGGAGCTCTAAAATCAGGTACTCTGAGCGCTACCAGCCCCATTACTTATGGTGGAGTGGGTATTGAACAAATAAGTGCCACTATAGATGACAGTAAAGTAGAACTGGGGGGAACAGCTACCCTACCCGATCAATTGGGTACCATCAGTGTGGCAGGACTGGATATTAATTTAGATAATAGTAATTTTTCAGGGGGTACCTTTACTTATCAAGAAGAAAAGCCCATCACCTTCGGTGGAGCCAGTGTGAGCATTACCTCTCTTTCTTTTAACCTTTCTGAGATAGATCTTTCGGCACAAATACAACTCCCGGCCAATTTAGGACAGGCCAGTGTAAATGATGCCAAATTTGTAAGCGGTAAATTTTCTCTGGAAAGTGTGAGCTTCAGCGGCCAAAGTATTTCTATTAAAGGAGTGAGCTGTACCGTTACCAAAGGTTTGATCACTTCCAATGATGTGACGGTAAGCGTAGATGTAGACCTTAGCGATGCAGTAAAATTTGCCATTGATGATTTTGACTATAACTACAGCAGTGGCTTTTCCGGGGGTACCTTTAACCTGGAAAAGGCTGAGATCAAGTACAAAGACTTTGATCTTATCATATTGGAAACCGAAAACCAAACTGATAAGGCTAAATTCTCGGCCAAATTTGCCATCCCCGAATCAAGTGGTTATGCCAATGTAGATAATATATATATCAGCCTTGAAGATGGAGTGGACTTCTCCCAAATGAACATCGACTATGGCTCGCTACCCAACTTACTACCTACTGGCTTTAAACTGACAGTAAATGAATTTGAAGCCATCAATGACGGTATACTTTTCAGTGGTAGTATGGAGTTATTGGGTTCCAGTGTAAATGTTGAGGGCTTAAAAGTAAGTCCCAGTGGAATCGATATTAATGAACTGGATTTTCATACACCCAGCTTTAAGTTAGGTAGTTATTCCATGCCTAATCTCGACTTTGCCTTTTCGAAGTCAGGTAATGATTGGGAAATTGACATCAGCGGTAAAGCAGATATTCCGGATGTCGGAAGTTTGGATTTTTCGGGATATGTAAAAAGCAACGGGGATTTCGGGGGACAACTAGTATTGCAGGGTGCCAGTATTCCTTTGGGCGAAAGCGGATTTGCCTTATACAATCCCGGGGGTAGTATACAAGATTCCAGTGGCATTTTTACAGTGAAGCTCTTTGGTGATTTTGCTCCTGAGGGTATGAATTACGTATATGTATTACATGGGGAGTTGAGTGTCAGTTCAAGTGGAGTAATTACTGGTTCCACAGAGGGTAAACTCTTCAATATGATCACCTTGCAAAAGTCATACTGTTCCATTGACTTGGCCCATGGTAAACTGGAATACGATACTGACTTTAGTTACGGGATCAAAACCCCTCCTAAAACCACTGTGATCAAGAAGGTAGATGCAGTTACTCAACAAATCCCTACCATTGAGCTCATGGGCTATGGAGGAGGAGTTAACGTGAGTACCTGGACTGGTGTGGAGATCTCAGGCTCCGGTAATTGTGTGCTAATAGGAGTTCAGGTAGGCACCATCGACTTAGACATTGACGATAAGCACTTTGAATTTTATGCCAATTTCCATGTGCCCAATCCTGGTGGTGGACCCGATCTGGTTAGCTGTACTGGTTCGGTAAACATCAGTTATGATGAAGGAGCCGGAGAACTATCCGGTTCAGCAGCAGTACTAGGTCATGACCTGGTAGCTATGGACTTTAATTTTTCTCCAGATCAAATGGGAGCTACAGCTGCTGTTAATCTGGCTATAGCTCAGTTTAATGTGGATTTTCAGGCTACTAAAGACAATGGCAAGTACAAGTTGGATTACTTCCATGGGGATGCTTACATCGGTTATGAGTCCATGACCTTTGCCGATATGACCCTGGATATAGATGCCACTTCCTGGAGTGGAAGTGCTCATGCCTGGGTTCCCGGCTTTGGATCAGAAATAGATATTACTATACAGGGTACACCCAACAAGGTCACATACTTTGACGGTTATGAGGCTTTCAGGGTTTTCAATATACAATTAGAAGAAGCTGAATTTAAGTATCAGGATGTCAACAATAAGAAATACATCTCCTTTGATGCCCATGGTTCTCTGCCTCATTTTGGAAGGTCATCATTTTCTGTAGAAATGCAAAAAAGCGGTTCTCATTGGGTGTTGTATACATTAGATGGAGAAGTTGATGCCTACATTGATATTAACCTTCCTGTATTCGGACACTGGCACAAAGAATTAGGCAAAGCTACTATTGACTATAATCGTAGTCAAGGTAAATTGGTAGTTGACCTTCATACCACACTTCTCAATGTGGGCATAGTCAGACTTACCGACCTCTACGGCATTGTTTACTTTCACGAACCCTCAGCCACCGTGGGTGTAAAAGGGCATTATGGCTTGGGTAAACATACCTACCACCTCTGGAAACTACATTGCCATTATCATTTCTGTTGTCATGGGGGTTGTAGCTGGGAAAAATGTTGCTACTGGACGGTTAACCTTGGTGATAAATATTTTGACGTTCACGTAAAGGTGAAAGGCCCTAGCTTACCGGCCCCTAAAAAAGAGGTTCCCAAACCAGCTGCTCCAAAAGTTATTGTGGAAAATTGCGATGTTGATCACATCCATTCCGGCCAGGTTTGTACCAATACCAACTACAACAACGTGACTTTTAACAAAAAGTCCCTATCAGCAGTACAGTTTAGCGGTGGTAAGTTCCAGAATAGCACCTTTAAAAATACCGACCTCTCCAACGCTATATTCAGCCAGGTAAACATTGACAAGCTTTATTTCAATAATACCAAGCTGGATCAAACACAGTTCAAAACGATCACCAGTGCTCAAACTTTTAGCTTTACCAATAATACTAGCCTGGATGGAGTTAAAATAGAAGACAGTAAGATTAAAAACATGACTATAAAGTCGCTGGACATTAATGGTCTTTCCATATCTAACACTACTCTTACTCAACCTAGCTGGCAAAATTTGAACTTTAACAGACTATCCCTTGATAAACTGACTGTTACGGGTATTGCCTTAAAGCATGTACTTTTTGATAAAACGGATATTGAGAATTCGACTTTTTCGGATAATACCTTTGATCATGTTACTATTAAAGGAGGTTCCCAGTTGAACAGTAGTCTATTGGAAAATGTAAGTTTTAATAATTGTAATCTAGACTCGGTAACTGTTAATAGTAGCACATCATTTACAGGATCACATTTCAGTCAAACTGTATTACAGGATATTGATTTTACCGGTAATGAAAACCTGAAGAATTTAACTATTGATAATAATTCTACCTTGGTCAATGTAGACCTAACTTCAGCTGATATTAGTGGAAGCAGTATTACAGGAGCAGATTTAGGAAAAGTGACATTGGATCAAACTACTGCCAATAATGTGCATTTTACTAATGTAAGCTTTGCTGGAACCCAAATGGACAAGGCTGATTTTTCTGAGAATGTATGGACCTCAGTAGTGGCCCATAAGTCTGATATATCTTCAGTTAATTTCCGTAAAACCTTATTCAATAATACTGATCTGAGCCTTAGCACTGTAGATAAGAATACCAAGTTTACCCATTCCACTTTTGCCAACACCAACTTACACGGTATTGACTTTAGTAACAATGCTTACATGGACAGCGTTGTTATCTACGGCAACTGTGACCTACAGGGTGTGAAGTTTATAGGAGCAAACCTTAAGTATGCTGTCTTTTATGGAGTAAGGTTTCACAAAACGGATTTCAGCCAGGCGGACTTGAGTAATGCCCGTTTTTACTTCTGTGAATTTGATACGGTCAATTTCCACGAAACTAATTTGTCAGCTACTCTTTTCTACCAATCCAGGTTTACCGGACATACTGATTTTCATTCTTCCATGATGGTAGGCACAGATCTACGTTTTATTGGAACTAATTTTGAAAACACTAACCTGGCAGGAGTAAACTTTACCAATGCCAATCTTACCGGTCTTAATTTAACTGGTTCGGTTGTCGATTTTTGCAATTTTACAGGAGCAAACCTTACTAATGTTAACCTGAAGGGAACCTTTAGCCGCCCTCAGACAATGCTGGAATTTGATGGTACTGATGACTATGTAGAATTACCTATGAATGGCAATCATTTCCTAGACTACAATCCAAAAGCTAAAACAAGTTATTCTGCTCATCTCACCAATTCTACACGCTTGGAGATTATGATCGATGAACCTGAAACCAATATTACCCATGAGTTCTGGTTCAAAACCAGTTCTTCTAATGCAGGTCTGTTCTCTGTTGAAGCTTTTGACAAGGAACAAAATAAGGGTCACGATCGACATATCTATCTAAAAAATGGAAATATTTATGCCAGGGTATGGAGTAATGAGATCATAAACTCATCAGGAAAGAACTATGCCGATGGAAACTGGCATCATATAGCTCATGTTATAGGAACAGGGGCATCAGGCCAAAAAATATATGTTGATGGTAATTTGGTGGCTAGTGGATCCAAATCAGGGTCAGACTTTAACTGGCAAGACAGAATATTGATCGGATACTCAGAAGATGCGGGTAGTAAGTATTTGAACGGATATATTGATGAGGTTAGGATCTGGCGATCAACTTTGTCGGCTGACGTCATCAAGAAGTGGAAAGACAAACCTGCTACGCTTGATCATCCTAATTATGAGGAATTGGTAGTCTACCTGCCATTTGATAAAGGCAGTGGTAAAGTGGCTATAAACAAAGCTTTTCCGGGTATTGTATCTAACTGGCACAAAATGAGTTCCAGAGAAAGCTTCAGCAACCTTACTCCAAAACGCTTTGCACATGGTCCAAGTATCCAGTTTGATAAAGAGCTTACCATTGAGACCTGGGCCAAGAGTGGCACTTCAAACTGGAATGATGATGCTGTACTCGTAAATAAGCGTGAAGGTTTCTTCTTTCATCCGGTAAAAAATTCCAGGGATATTCACTTCTGGTATCGAAATTCCAAAAATCAAAACCATAATGTGGGAAGCTTTACACCTGCAAACATTTCTTCAGGCTATCATCACCTGGCGGTAACCTTTGGAAAAGGACAAGTGAAATTCTATGAAGATGGTAATCTTATGAAGACTATAAGTGTTTCTCAAGACAACATCATCATTGATAAGAGCAGTTTGAATTTGGGTATTGACGATCTTGGTGGCCGGAAGCATTTGAATGGTAACATGATCAATACCAGGGTTTGGGATAAGGTGCTGACGCAAAAAGAACTATCCGCATCAAAAGGCAAGTATGTAATCACTCCATTGGATACCAATTTTAAGCACCTAAAGCTGCAAGTAAAAGACTTATCTCTAGATAAAGCTACCTATGCCTTTAACGCCTACTTTAATAAAAACTGGGAGTTGACCGATGGTAGCTGGAATAGTAGCAATGCTCCTATTAACTATACACCTGTTAAAAACAGTACGCCTTTCACTGTTGAGCTCAATGTAATGCCTGCTGTTAATAATACCGAAAAAGAGGTGCTCTTCCAGCAAGGCAAGCAATACAATAGTTCCAACGGAATTATTAAAGCTGCCGTAGGGTATCAAATAGTAAGAGAAGATGATCAAAAGGTTAGTTTCAGGATTTATCGAAGAGTACGACAAAAAACTACTGACCAGTCGGTAGGTCATATTGCCAAATTTGTAGATAAACAATATGTGGACCCGGTGGAAGTAAGAGAAAAAGTAACTTGGAACTATACCTTGGAGCAATTGGAAGAGCATAATATGGCTTTCCACATAACTCCGGGTTCACCTAACTTTAAAGTGGAGCTGCTCATTAATGGAGAGAGCAAAGGGAGAAAGAATCTAAATGTTAAGTCCTTCTTTGCGGAAGATAAGAAAGGTTTATTTCCACAAACCGAATCATGGATGACCAACGCCAGTAGTTTTATAGGCGCAGGTTTAGCTATAGAAAAGCACGATCACACCTCAGAAGAAATTTATAACGGAACCCTGGTACGCGATGATTATTACAAAGGTTATCTCTACGATCTCAGGGTATGGAACAGCTTGGTAGATGCATCAGTCCTGCAAAAATGGCATCGCCTGGATATAGATCCTACTCACCCAAATTTTAATGACCTCGTTGTTAATTATACCATGGCAGATGGAGCACCTGAAATTCAAAATCATGGCTATCAAGTTAGTAAAACGGTACATTACGGAGATTACATCCGATTAAAACACCGTGGCACTGATTGGGAATTGTGTTCTTTCAAGAGGCCTTTTAAAGGCCAACAAAGCTCTGTAGGAGACATGGTGGTAGGTATGAATACTACTAATCATACAGCTTATTGGAGAGTAATGCCGGGCAATCCTGCTAATCTCAATAATGTAAAAGGCCAGGTTGTGAAAAGTACAGATCAGATAAGTCTATACAATCCTTACAATAGCAAGTATCTTTCCGTAGCCAATCGCAAAGCTACCCACGACCGTTCCCTTCAGGAAGTTGTGGGAACGGCCAATGCACACGCCTGGAAATTAGACTCGGTATTTACAGCGGACAGTACAGATATCACCTCTCATCCTAACCTCCAGTGGGGGTACAACTTGATCCTTAATGATAAAGGCAATTACTATTTGTCTTCCCATAAACTGAGATTCAAGGATGGCAGTACAGACCTTTACCAATCTGTAGGAGGATCACAAAACGTGACGTACAATGAAATCTGGCAGATCGATGAGGTTGTTCGCAGCTACAACTTTAACAGGATGTTCTCTAAATCAGATAATATGCCTGTTTACATAACTCTACCTAACTTTGATGCAGCGACCTTGAAAAATACTACCATGCCAGACGGAACCATTAAAAATTAACTTCTTAAATAATGCAGTTAACTCATCTCCTTAAACCCTTTTATTATACCCTTATTATCTCAGTCTTATCAGCATTTTGCTTATCGGCACAAAATACAGATTCTACTGCGGCACCAGTTGACACTACAGCGCAGACTGTTTTGACACAGCCACAAGACGATAAAGGTAGCTTCACCATTTTTGGCCATCACATGGAATGGCCGGGAATTTTTCACCATCACCCTGATTCTGTAAAGCATCACCACGCTTTTTGGGATGATCTTGATTCAACAATATCCGGTTGGTTCAATTCGGGTAGGCATTTGCTGAAGCATCACAGTGGTTTGTATCGCGTCAAAATGAAAGACCAAAATCTCCGGGAATTATTTGATGACATTTCCAATGATGCCGGTATGAGTTTTACCTACGTTGGAAATGTAGATATTAACACCGGTGTAGACCTTGAAAGTTTTTCAATTGATTACCTTATTGATGAGATCACCTACCAAAACGGTATGTTGGCTGTGAAAGAACAAGGCCGTTACATTATCTACGGTGAAGGTGCTGAAGAGGTGGTTAAGGATGAAGAAATTATTTATACCTACAGTCCCCGGAACCTGGATTATAAAACTGTAAAAAGCCAGGCATCTAACCTTGGTATTAAAGCTACTATTTATGAGCTAGATAATCAAAATGCCCTCCTTTTAAAGGGAAATCTGGCAGATATCAAAGATGCCATTACCAAGTTCAGGATAGTGGACGACCTGCCTCGCAGAGTAAGTATAGAGCTGTTGATAGTAGAATATAACCACGGAGAACAATTCAACTGGGATTTTGACGTAACCTCCGGACAGACAGGGCGTATTTCTGACGGGCAGTATAACCCCCAAGCCGGGGCTGGAGGATTTACTTACAGTTTTCTTGGACAGTTAACTCCCGAATTTAAAGTGAACTTACGGGCTTTGGTAGCAAAAAACTACGCCAATGTTGTTACCAATCCACACATAGTAACTACAAACAACGAAAAAGCTACTATCAATATCACCGAGCGGAGATATGTTCAATTGGAAACCGCCAGTATTAACGGTATTACTACTAATCTGCAAAATATTGATGCCGGAATTAAGCTAGACGCCACTCCTATGATTATGAACAATGGTAATGTAAAACTTACTATTGAAGGGAACAGTTCAGTTTTCTTGATTGACGAGAGTAACCCTTCTATCAACACACTCACCAATGCTATTAATACACAGGTTACAATGGAGAATGGCGAGACTCTAATTATTGGAGGGTTGATACAGGCCGATGAAGCTGATGCACGCAGTGGTATTCCTATATTGAGGTATATTCCTATCATTAATCTCCTTTTTGGTGGTTATGCCAAAGAGAAAAACTATTTGGAAACAGTTATTTATATAACCGTTTACGTGGATCCATTAAAAAACGAAACACTGCACAAATCAGTTGAAGAGTATAGAAAATTAGAAAGACGTCTTAAATCAGAAGATAAAAAACTGAATATCAGAGGTGTTCGTAAAGTGTTCTAAAATAAACCCCATGAAAACAGCATTAAAATACATCGTTCCTATTTTTTTTGCCGGGCTAGTACTTTCTGGCTGTGAGGAGAATATTTTTGGCCCTAATGAAGGAACCATATCGGGTTTTGTAAGAGATAATAACGGTAGAGTTATAGAGGGGGCTCAGGTAAGTGCAACTTATACCTTAGACGAAAGTACCAAGAGCATCAATACCTCATCCGATGAAACAGGTTATTATATATTGGAAAAAGTGCCTCTCACTGAAAATGAGATGAAAGCAGAAGCCACTGGCTTTGAAACAGGTACCCGTTTTTTATTCCTCAATCAGGATAACGATAAACAAACTCTCAATTTTGCTCTGACCGGTGCTCCTTCCTATGTGAGCCATACTCAGTCGGCTTCTGTTATTTACAACACTTCAGATACTACACAAACTGATACAACAAGCTTTTCGATAATAGTTCAGGATGATTACAACAGCAGTTCATCTGTTTCGTACGACATGAGCCTTATATTTAAAAAAACTACTGATAGTTCAATTGTCCATATTGCCGATATCGATCTCAGTAGTAATTCCAGTACCATCTATATTTTTACCGGAACAATTGAAGCATCCGATCTTGTTACGGGGGAATTTTCAATAGATATTGAAGTATCTGATCCGGATGGTAACGTTTTTTCCGGTGAATCTGTTGCTTCTCTGGAAGTGAGGTGAGTTACAGTGTCGTATAAATCAGATAAAATATTGTTAAAATCTCATAATCAATAATGAAGAGTATTATATTTTACGCAATTTAAAATTTTCAGAAACTACGTAATCTCCTGTAGTAGACAATGTGTAGACACTTTTGAAACTATTGCCTGAAAGGCCTCTGAATAATCAATTACAGTATTACTTTCGCCCACCGTTATCACCTCTAAAGCAGAGGCTTAACGCATACAAAGAATAGTAAAAAACGCTATGTCTGGGGCAATTTCTAACTTCATAAAGCCATTTTCTCTCTTTATTGTGGTTTGTTCTATCCTGCTTTTTTCGGACGTAGACAAGCGGGTTTCTGATAAAAATCAAAATTCGAAAACTCAATCTTCTGAAGTAAAGCGTTTTGCATTTGTTTCTTTTGTTAATTCCCCTACCATAGAGCGGGTAGAAAAGGGTGTACAGGACGGTTTAAAGGAGAGAAAGTATTTAAAAGGCAGGAACTACTCCTGGGATTCCTATAATGCCCAGGGAGATATATCTACCCTCAACAACATTGTTAATACCCTGGCTAACGAGGAATACGATCTCATCTTTACGGCCTGCACACCTACCATACAAGCGGTTTCCCTGAAGATCAAAAAAACGCCCCTGGTTTTTACCGCTGTAGCCGATGGCATAGCAGCCGGTTTAGGTGAAACAGAAAGGGAACACCTCCCTAACGTAACGGGTATATCTGACTTAAGCCCACACGCTGAGATGATGAAGCTGATCAGGGAACTTATGCCAGAAGCCAAAACGCTGGGCACTTTGTACAATCCTGCAGAAGCAAACTCCGTATTTGCCAGGAGTGACATGGAAAAACAAGCCCGGGAGAATGGCTTCGAACTCATTAGCATTCCGGTTAACACCCATAGCGAAGTTATCGATGCTGCAGCAGTGCTGTGCAGTAAATCTATAGATGCCGTTTGCCAGGTATTGGATAACCTTTCGGCCTCCAGCTATTCAAGTATTGTGAAGGCGGCTGATAAGGCCAACTTACCCTATTTTGGTTTTGATCTGCCCCAGGTAAAAGACGGGGCAGCCGTTGTATTATCCAAAGACTTTTATCAAACCGGGAAACAAGCAGCCAACCTCGCCCTGGAGATCGGCCAGGGGAAAAACCCGGAGAGTATTCCCTTTGAATACGGTAAAAGGATACAGGCCGACTATAATGAGCAGGTAGTTAAGAACCTGGGATTGAAGATACCGGACTATATCAAACAACTTAGATCA
Organism: Owenweeksia sp.; assembly: GCA_028277105.1. Taxonomy (GTDB): domain Bacteria; phylum Bacteroidota; class Bacteroidia; order Flavobacteriales; family Schleiferiaceae; genus JANQHO01. Next base: position 24,464 of record JANQHO010000083.1, read on the forward strand.
GGTAACGAACTTCGTAAGCCAACGGAAAAAATTGAGATCGCTTTTGTGGGTTTCTCCAACTCATCCCCGGTAGAAGATGCCGAAAGAGGAGCCCGTGATGTAATAGAAGAACTGGGCTGGACCGAAGAAGTGAGCCTGGATGTTTACAATGCCCAAAGTGATATGCCGGTAGTGAGTAATATTGTAGACAATATCATCGCCAAATCTTACGATCTTATCATTTCGGCCTGTACGCCCACTTCACAGGCAGTAGCTCATAAAATTAAAGATCGTCCTGTTGTTTTTTGCACTGTGGCCGATCCTGTTTATGCCGGCTTGGGTAAAAGCTTCCAAGATCACCCAGACAATATTACTGGTATCTCTGTTTTAGCTGATTTCCCCGGAGCTGTCCAAACGATTAAACAGATCATCCCAAATTGTAAGAAGCTAGGTAGCCTCTTCAATCCGGCAGAAGCCAACTCGGTGGCCTCCAGGATGCACCTGCAGAAAGCAGCTCTGGCTGAAGGTATAGAGTTGATCACCATTCCTATCAGTACTGCCGGAGAGATTAGCGATGCTACCCTGGCTTTGCTGGCCAAGGATATTGATGCTATTTGCCAGATCACCGATAACCTTACGGCTACTTCTTATTCCGGTATCTTAAAAGAAGTCAACAAAAGTGCGGTACCTTATTTCACTTTCATGTCAAAGCAAGTTGAGGATGGAGCTTTTATGGCCTTTTCCCGCGATTACTATCAAAATGGCAGGGAAGCGATGGAGCTGGCCGCCCGGATTATTAACGGGGAATCACCTGGTGATATTCCTTTTCAACTGGTTAAAAAAACCAATGTATGGATGAATGAAACAGCCCGAAGAAGGCTGGGCATTGAGATACCTGAAGATGTTGCTCAATTGATCGACAAAACCATTGAATGATCATGCAAGAAGCACTCAACATACAAACATTGAAAAAAGAGGATGAACTTGAACTGATCCTCAAAGGGCGTTTGGACGCTTTTGGTTCGCGTACTCTGGAAAATGAGTTGCAGGATCAGATAAAGCAAGGCTATTACAAACTGGTTCTAAATTTTAAAGAAACCGTCTTTCTCAGTAGTGCTGGTATCAGAATACTCATTAAATATTACAAGGATCTCACTTCCATTGGCGGTTACCTTCACTTCATCGAATTATCAGACCCTATCAATCATGTAATAGAGCTGGCCGGGCTGAAACATCTCTTTTTAGATGAAGGTACTGCTATAAAAGCTGAGGCAGAGAGTGAGAAGGAGATTGACACCACCTCTGGCACCTTCAAACTCTTGCAGCAACAAGAAAAATACTTTTCCCTTCAAACTTTGGGCAATCCCGCTGTACTGACTGCTGGAGGGTATACTGCACAAAATGCTGATGTTATAGGTTTTCCTTCTGGTAAATACGCTATTGGATTGGGGGCTATTGGCGAAAATTTTGAAGACTGTAAATCCCGTTTTGGCGAATATTTAGCGGTAGGCAATACAGCTTTTTATATGCCTACCGATGGCACTAAAAGCGCTGATTATATGCAAAGGACTGACCGGCTTATTCCTAAGGTGGTATCACTCTACAGCGTAGTCTTCGAAGGGGAATTTGGGACCTTTTTAAATTTTGAGGTAAAAAAACCGGCCTCATCCATACCTCTTTCAGAAATCGTACAAACTGCTTTTAACCTTCAAAAATCCCAAATAGTGGGTATGGTGATACTGGCTGAAACCTCAGGACTTTGCGGTTGCAGTCTGAATATTTCACCCGTTAGCGAAAACAACAGGGATTCCCCCTTCTATTATCCGGAGATCAAAGACAGGGTGAATTTTACGACCGAGCCTGATTTTGAAGGTAGTTTAACTCTTACGTCCGGGATTGTTCAAAAGGATTGCGAAAACCTGGATGATTTCACAAGACCTATTGGAGATCAAGGCTTGCGGGGTCATTTTCATTCCGCTGTTTTCAGCTTCCGTCCTATGCCCAAAAATGACCCCGATCTTACAAAAGCTGTAAACAGGCTTTTAGATGGCAGCAAACTTTTGAGTGTTTTGCACTTATTGGATGACAACCGGCTTCACAATGGCATAGGTGAAAGCAGTTTTGTAAGAGGGACCTGTTGGATAGGCCCTGTGAAAGAACCCGAAAAATCCTTGCCGTAATGTCGATATTAATAGGATCATTAACCATAGGATTGATACTGGCTCTGCTGGCGTTGGGTGTGTTCATAACCTTTAAGATCTTCGATTTTCCCGATCTTACTACCGAAGGCTCTATAACTTTCGGAGCGGCCATTGCTGCCATCCTTATCGTAAAAGGTTACAGCCCTGCTACGGCAACCCTGTTTGCCTTTCTGGGGGGCTGCCTGGCCGGATTGGTAACGGGTATTTTACACGCTGTTTTCAAACTGAACGGTCTCCTTTCCGGTATACTGGTCATGACTGCCCTCTATTCCGTAAACCTTCACGTAATGGGGAGGAGCAATATTCCTCTTCTATCGGAACTTACCCTCATCAGTCATTTCGAAAGCTATGCTGAAGCCGACAAGGACATCAACATCATGGGCTGGCTTGTGCCACAAAAAGATTTATTTGTGCTTGGCTTTGTACTCGTTTTTACCGCGCTGATAGGGAGTTTGCTGAATATTTTCTTCAAGACCAATTTGGGTGTGGCCATGCGGGCGGCAGGCAACAATGCGCAAATGATCAGGGCGCTGGGAGTGAATACTAAAGCCTATATGATCTTTGCCATTGCCCTGAGCAATGGTTTGATCGCTTTATCGGGTAGCCTGTTGGCCCAGTTCCAGGGATTTGCCGATGTGCAAATGGGTATCGGGATGGTAGTGTGGGGTCTCGCCAGTGTTATTATCGGTGAAGCCCTGATCAATACCCGGAGTGTGGGCTTTTTGATCTTCGGAGCTATTATGGGCTCGGTATTGTTCCGTTTGTTAGTAGCTGTGGCCTTACAGTGGGGCATGGATCCCAATGACCTCAAACTGATCACTGCCATTTTTGTGTTTATCGCCTTAATACTGCCCGGTTTATTGAATAAAGCAGAAAACCGCAAAAAACTCAAAAAACTACAGCATGCTGAAGATTAAGAGGGTTTATAAAACATTTAACCCTGATTCAGCCAATGAGGTCAGGGCCTTGCAAGGAATATCGGTAAATATTAATCTCGGTGATTTCGTTTGTGTTCTCGGCACTAACGGCTCGGGAAAATCAACCTTGCTCAATGCTGTAGCTGGTACTTTCCCCATCGATAAAGGCTTTATTTCTCTGAACGACATCTTTCTTACTAAGATGCCGGAACATCAACGGGCCAGATATATTGGCCGGGTTTTCCAGAATCCCTTTAGCGGAACCGCACCGGATATGACCATAGCGGAAAATATCGCTCTGGCTTCCAGCAGAGGGATGAAAAGAGGGCTTTCTTTTGCCCTGTCTGCCAACAAAATGGAAGAATTCATCGAGCCTGTCAGTGATCTGAACATGAACCTCGAAGATCGTTTAAATGAACCCATCGGAAAGCTGTCGGGAGGCCAGAGGCAAGCCCTCACTCTTTTGATGGCTACCTGGATAAAGCCCGAACTATTACTGTTGGATGAACATACAGCTGCTTTGGATCCTAAAACCGCAGGCAAAGTCATTGAGCTTACTAAAAAGATCGTGGAGAAAGACCAGCTGACCACCTTAATGGTAACCCATTCCATGCAACAAGCGGTCAACTTAGGTAACCGGATACTGATGCTACACAATGGAAAAATAGCCTATGATATTCAAGGAAGTGATAAAAAACACATGCGTGTGAATGACTTGCTGGCTCTTTTTGACGAAGTAAGAAGGAAGGAGCAGGTAGATGAATCCGTAGCCCACATGATCAAAGAGCAGTATATCTGATTTATGATAACGGTACAGTCCTCAAATAAACTGTTGTATAAACTGGATGACAATCCGGGCTTCTGGCGTTCGGTATTGCTGGGTATTCAGCATATCATCCTGGTATTTGGCGGCTCCGTTCTTATGCCGGTCATCATCTGCCGTTCTACCGGAACCAGCATCGAACAAACTGAGTACATCATTTTTGCCACTACTGTTATTACTGCCGTATCCTCTTTTATCCAGGTAAGACGCTTTGGAAAAATAGGGGCCGGTTACCTTTTGTTCATGGGCTCCAGTGGAGCATACTGGGGAGCCGTGGCTACAACGGTTGAGATCAAAGGCTGGGAGTTGGTGGCCGTACTCAGCATAGCCTCCGCTCCTATAGAATTTATGGTTTCCTATTTCTACCGTTTCCTGAGGAAGATAATAACTCCTATGGTGGGTGGTATAGTTATCATGATCATCAGCATTTCTCTTCTTCCTATTATGATGAAGCTGTGGACCGGAGAGCCTGGTGCAACCGATTATTGTTCACCGCAAAGGCTGATCATTGGTGGCCTTACCTTGCTTATAACCTTGATAGTAGCACTTTCTAAAAATCCCAAACTTCGCATATGGAGCATATTGATCGGTATCGGGTCTGGCGTTGTCGTTTCCCTCCTTTCCCGTTACATGGATTTTGAACCTATCGCCAATCAAAAATGGATGGGCCTGCCCCGGGGTGAATGGCCCGGTTTGTATTTCGATTTTTCGGCTCAAACCCTTTCGCTGCTGGCCCTTTTCATGATGGCTACTTTTGCCAGTTCTATAGAAAGTATAGGGGATGCTATTTCTGTACAGAAAGTATCCCAGCCCGACTTCCGCAAAGTAGATTATCAAAGTGTGCAGGGCTGCCTTAATTCCGATGGTTTGAGCAACATTTTTGCCGGTTTAGTGGGAACAGTTCCCAACACCACCTATTCGGGGAATATAGCCGCCATTGAAATTACCGGTGTGGCTTCCCGTAGGGTAGGTTATTATGCCGCTGTCATATTGCTGCTGATCGCCTTTTTTCCCAAAGTGGCCTATTTTGTAGCCTATATTCCCGACCCTGTTTTAGGAGGAGCTAACATCTTATTCATGAGTATGTTACTCAATGTAGGTATGCAATTGATCAGCCAGGAGGCTTCTAACTATAAGACAAGTCTCATTGTAAGCGTTTCCCTGGCAGCTGGTTTGCTCTCCTCTATGGGCTTACTTTTCCCCGGGCTTTTCCCTCCGGCTGTGAATGTGTTCTTTACCAATGGTATAGCCGTAGGAGGAGTGGTAGCCATACTGATGAGTGGCGCTTTGCTCTTACTCCGCAAAAAATCTGAAAAGATCCGCCTAAACAGGGAGATTTCCAGTTTAAATGAACTCACTACCTGGATACAGCATGTTGCCAGGAAGAAAGGTCTACCCGAATCCGTAGCTCTTAAGATCAATCTCCTTTCGGAAGAGATCTTCACTTTTCTGGCCGATCATTCCCGGGAGGGTAAAGGAAATATTACCTTTAGACTGTATACCGATGAAGAGTTTATCCACTTGGAGGTAAATGATAAAGCCATTGTTGATGATATGGATACCCCGTTGGAATCCGAAGGAGTTATAACCACCTCTCCTGAAAAACTGGGATTGGTTTTGGTTCAGAAATTAGCGGCTCAATTCGAGCATCAGCGTATATCAGGTCATAATTATATTCACTTAAAACTGATGCAATAATATGGGGGTAAAAGGATTATACCGGTTATTGAGCCTTGTTCTCGTTTTACTACTCGTTGTGGCATATCTGTATCTTAAAGATAGCAGTTCCCTGAAAGAAGTACGGTTTGAAAACATCCGTATGAGTCAAAAAATTGAGGAGTCAGCTCTTAAACAAAAAGATGCTATTGTGCAAAAACGCATTAGTGAACAGTTGGAAGAGATCGCCCAGCAACAGAAGCTGATCACCGAAAATCAAAAAACTATCGCCCTGGAACAAAGAGCTATCGCTGAGCAGAAACAGGATGAGGCGATCTACCAGAAGCAAATTGCCGATCGCGCCAAAACAAGAGCTGTTGACGCTTTAAAAGATGCGGAAAAGCAGAGAAAAAATGCCATCCGCCAAAAAGACGCAGCCGAAGCAGCGGAAAAGAATGCCAATCGCTTGAGGATGCTGGCCCTGGGACAATCCCTCTCAGCCCGCTCTATCAACCAGAAAAATACGGGCAATGATACACTTGCTACTATGCTGGCCCTGGCTGCCTGGCGATTTACCCGCGAAAACAAGGGCGACCTCTACCAATCTGAATTGTTTCAGGCTCTTAAAATGTCATCAGCTGAAGAAAATTCGCTCCGCGCACATAAAGGCTTTATAAGAGATATAGCTGTTATGCCTGGGGCTTCCGGCCAACAACTCAAACTCGCCTCCGTCAGCCAGAGCGGTGAGATCATTTTATGGGGAGGCCCTGTTTCTGACCTGCAACCGTTTGTCGTACTGGATGATGCTGAGTACGATTTTCGCAAAATCCTTTTTAACCCGGCAGGTACAGCTTTTATCGCCACAGATATAGCGGGGAACGCCCTAATGGTCGAAGCTCCCTTTCAGAACTCTGGTCAATACAAGATCAAACTGTCGGATACCAAAGTAAAGGCATTGGCCTTTATCAATAACAATTCCCTGGTCTTCTCCGTGGGTTCTAACCTGGTGGGTTTGGACATACGCGATCGCGGATCGTCTGTTTCCCAGGTATACGGCCATGCTGCGGAGATCGAACAGTTGATATTCGATCACAAAAGCGGAAAACTGTTTTTTAGTGATAATCAGGGTAAAGTATTCTCATTTACCCCCGGTTCAGGGTCGGAAGCCAGGCTTCATTGCCAGCTTGGCTCGGAAGATATCTCTTCTGTATCTATAGGTGATAAGGGAAGAATAGCTATAGGAACAACTTCCGGAAAAATATACGTATACCATGGCAATGAAAGCGGTCTGAAAGAATTAGTAGGCCATCTTTCCCAGGTCAACGATCTGGTATTTGATAAAGATTTGTTGATGTCTGTAAGTTACGACCGTACGGTACGCTTATGGAATCTCAACAAACCTTCCCTGGAGTCGATCACCATTGAAGAACACGATGACTGGGGCTACAGCATAGACGTTATTCCTGGAGCCGAGAAGATCATTTCTGCGGGAGCAGACAGGCTACTTAGGATCACTACTATAGATCCTGAAAAACTGGCTGAACTGGTCAGCAAGAGGGTGACCCGTGATTTTAGTAGAGAGGAATGGGAAGCCTATGTAGGTTCATCCGTAGAATATCAATCACTTAAACAGTAAAAGAAAAATGAAACTGCTTAAGTCAATAATATTTTTAACTGCTGTGCTGTTTCAGCACCTTGCCCTGTCGCAGAATTGTGATGATCTGCAATTGAGCAATGCCCAGAGGAAGTTCGAAACAGGAAATTTCGAAGAGGTATTTGAATTGTTGAAACCATGTGTGAAGTCAAGCACCAATTCTCAACAAAGGTTAGTGGCTCTGCGTTTATTGGCCCTGTCTAATTTTGCACTGGATAGTGTAGGGGACGCCTATGAGAATGTAGTCGAACTTCTCGAGATCAACCCTAATTATCAGGCGGGCCTATTCGATCCTCCACAATTTGCCAAGGCCATTAAGGAGCTGAAGAAGCAAAACACCTCCATTTTTGTAACCTCGGTTTCCAAAAAAGCAGAAGACGTCAAACTGACTCCTGGTACTGTAATAGTAATTGATGCACAGGAGATCAGGGAAAGGGGTTATACCGACCTCGAAGCCCTTATGAGCGATCTTCCGGGATTTGATATTTCCCGCACCCGAGCGGCCACTTATTCCAACATCTACCAGCGTGGTTACCGGGGTAACAACACTGACCGTACACTTTTCATGGTCGATGGAGTGGAAGAGAACGATTTGTGGTCTAATATCATGTATTTTGGAACTCAATTCCCTCTTTCCAATATCAAGCAGGTAGAGATCATTTACGGCCCGGCTTCTACCATGTATGGCCCCAACGCTTTTTCAGGAGTTATCAATATCATCACCAAAGACCCATCAACCAGCCGTTCCGGTAAACCTTACTCTGCCTACGCTGAAGTAGGATACGGTACTTATAATACCCGTTATATAGACGCCTATGCGGCCGGAAGAGTGAGTAATGCCGCCCTCTCCCTTACTATGAGGCGCTATGAATCCAATTACCGTGACCTTTCAGAATTTGATGAGTACGACTTTAATCCGGCAGACTATGACGAGATAGATTATCAAAGTCTTTTAACGGTAAGTCCGGCAGCATTTCCTGCTTTCGATTCTACCTACAGTTCATACGCTAACTATTCCGACTTCTATCAGGTCACTACCAATGCCGAAGGCCAGCAGATAGCCGTTCCCACTGAGTTAGCCCAGGAATACGCCCGCAATGCCGATAAAGACGGGGTGAACAGAACCATCAACGGAGAGCCCATTGGCTATGCCAACTTGGCCGACAATATCTTTTTGGAGGCCAAACTGCAACTTCCCCATTTCACCTTTGGGGGCCAGTACTGGAAGTCCAGGCAAGGGGCTATGGATTATCGGACCGATAACTACCTGGCAGGAGCTAAAAATGCTACGATATGGGTTCCGGTACAATATCATATATACGGAAAGTACGAACGGGAGATCATTAAAGACAAACTTTCTATAGTGGATTTCCTTCAGTATCGCGTTACTTCCGTAGACGATGAGACGAGCGTAAGCGTACTTCGCAATTACTCCAACCGCAGCCTTGGACCGGCTGCTCTGATGGACAGTGTTTCGGCCTCCTGGATCACTGCCTATTACTACCAGATATCCCGGCAGTTCCGCAACGAGCTAAAACTGAATTATACCCCTAGCTCCAAGTTTGACCTGGTATCTGGATTGGAGTTGAGGAATAGCTTTATCCAGGGCGATTATTACCTGGCGATCTATTCTGAAGATCAGGCCACAGGCGTGCAGGATTTTCCCAGTGTTATTGAAACGGGAGGACAATCAGTTGTACCAGGAGGGGGTAACTATTACGAAATAATGGAAGTAGGAGCCTTTGCCCAAGGTACTTATAAAGCCAATAAATGGCTTAACATCATACTTGGAGGAAGGTACGACTACAACCGGATCAGGGTGAGCGGGGGCTACGGTAGTGTCTTTAATCCCAGGGCAGCAGTGGTAGCTTACCCCGGTAACTACATCTTCAAAGTGATATACGCCAGCGCCTTCCAGAATGCTTCCAACTGGACCAAATTTGCCACTTTCGACAACCGCCAGCTCACTAACCCCACTTTGCCACCCGAAGAGGTTCAAAACGTTGATGTATCATTGGGCTACAAGTTCAGCGAACATCTGTTTGCGGACGTTACCTATTACAATGCTACCTACCGGGGAAGCGTGGCACCGGTTCCGGTGCCCTTTAACGGAGGAACCACTCTCCAGAACCAGGCGGTGGGAGAGCTCAAGATCCAGGGCATACAAAGTAATGTGAGCTGGAAAAAGAACAATTACAAGGCTTACTTCAACTACACCTTTACCAGCCCATTCAACAACAGGATAGAGAACGGTGAACTGACGGAAGACTTTGAAAGAATAGGGGATATTGCTTCCCATCAGTTCAATATAGGGCTCAATGCGTTTTACTTCGACCACCTTAATGTGAACCTGAGGTTCAATTACGTAGGTGAGAGGGAAACCGGGCCCGGTACTTCGGTTCCTGCTAACATGCGCACCTTCGACCCAGTGTATTTGCTCAACGGTGCTTTGATGTACAAAAACCTGCTCCCTCATTTTGACCTGCAATTTGGTTGTAACAATATTTTCGATTTTCAGTACAGCGATCCCGGTATCCGTACAGCTGATGGGGTATCCAACGCTATGGCTACTCCCCAGCTTGGAAGAAACTACTACGTAAAACTGATCTATAGCTTATTATGACAGACCCTAGTAAATTCAGTTATCTGAAACCCTCTGATATTCTTAGGGATAGTCAGCTATTGGATGAGACATTTTACAATGAGCAAAAACACATTGTAAAGCGCATGGCCGAGATAGAGGCTTATTTCGATCAAAACAATATGTACATCCGCAAAGCGAAAATTGTCGATATCGACAATTTGCTGGAGCTTTCGATCCGCGCCTACTCTGCCTGTAAGACCAGGGATCTCGTGAATGCCTACGATCTTTACCAGTCCATCACTTACAGCTATGGGTTGGCTCTTTGTACCCGTGATAATCCGGAAAAAACAATCGGTTGCTTCTTCAATTACGCCTTCCACGCTAACGGGGATAAGGTCTGTAACTTGAAAAGGCTGGCCGTTGACCCCGATTACCAGCATTACGGTTTGGGCAGGTATATTTTTGAATACAACCAGCTTTTTGCCTGGAAAAAATATCGCTCACGCATACAGACCGGGCTTATCGAATACACCAACTTTGGCTCCCTCTATCTGATGCTTAACAAAATGGGAGGAGTAGTAGATTTTATTACGGACGATATGACCCCTCATTTTCTGGCTTACTCCTTTGTCATACCCCTGAATATAGATAACTGGAAACAGATGGAAATCGCCCAGGACCGTTTATTGGATTTTCTCAAGGGGCTTAAAGAATCAAGGGACTACATCGTATTTCAATACAATGATGAGAAAATAGCCAGGGAAGTAGCTAACAACCGGCAATTCAAGATCGCTGCGGCCCTGCAGGGAGGAAAGTATGCCGAGCATAACAGCCTCGTGGCCTTTTCCAATGAATTACTAAATGTTGAACTGAAGTAGTATGGCAAAACTCAAATCCATAAAGTTTCAGATTTTCACAGTCATGGCTGTTTTGGGAGTAAGCTATGCCAATGCCCAAAAGTCCGAAACCGGTATTCCTTTTGTAAGGAATTTTTACCCTTCCGATTATAATGGACATACGCAGAATTTTGATATTGCAGAAGACAGTGCCGGCAATATTTACGTGGCTAATTTTGCCGGTGTTCTGGTGTATAACGGAGAAGACTGGCAGCTCGTACTCACACCCGACATTTCCCGGGTAACCAGTGTAGAGGCTGGTAACAAAGGTCAGATATTGGCAGGTGGTCTCAATGAAATAGGCGTGATCAAAACCTCGGAAAACGGAAGTCTTTTCTACCAGGATCTGAAAGCACTT
>JANQHO010000085.1 GCA_028277105.1 Owenweeksia sp.
TACGTACGATCGCACTTTTTGGATCCCTGTGCCGGTACCTTTTTCAGGGTAACCCAGCTTAGCCAGTGTTCTTTTTACCCACTCTATGATCGGAGCATCCTCACCCTCTTTTAAACGAACTTCTACCCTGCCCTCTTCAGGATCTACTTTCACATCGAGGATATCGGGATTTTTTCCGAGGGTATTATTAACCGTATTAGCACAGCCACCACATTTGAGGTTATCTACTTCAATGACATAACTTTCTGTCATAGTGCATTATATATTTACCTGTAAATATCCTCATCTTTAAACCGGGAAAAAATGACTTTCGTCATGTAGCTCTCGAAAGTATCTTGATCCCAAAAGAGATTTATCTGCGATGCTTACGCGTTTTATTTCTGGCTGATTTCTTCTTTTTATTTCCCGGTGAACTGTTATCATCCCGGTTTACACGTATCTCTCTTCCATCCAGTTTATAGCCCCTAAAAGCGGGAACGACCTTACCTGATAAACCTTCATCAACATCAAAAAAAGTATGCTTTTGCTGCAGGTTTATTCTGCCAATAAACTGACTTTTAATACCGGTAGTATCGCAAATGAGGCGCAATAACTGCCCGGGATTAAAGTGGTCTACCCGGCCTATGTTAATGAAAAAAGTCTTCATATTCTCATCCCCTGGCCTTTTCCCTTTTTCTGTTGTCAAAGACTTCTTTCCTGAATCATTAATATCCAAAGCACTGTCTTTACGCATGGTTTTGCTCAACTCTACGGATACCATTTTGCGAATGAGTTCCTCAGTACTAAGTTCAGCCAAAACTTCTCCAGCTTTTTGGTAGGCCTCTTCATTTCCTTCTACAACATCCTGGCTAAGAATAGATTTTGCCCAGTGCTCAATGCGATTTTTGGCGATACTGGATGCATCCGGGGCCTGTGCTTTTTCAAAGGAGATCCCGAGCTTATTTTCCAGAAAGCGCAACTTCCTAATGTCGGAACGGGTTACCAGCGAAATGGAAACCCCAGTTTTACCGGCCCTACCGGTTCTCCCGCTACGGTGAGTGTAATATTCCGTATCATCTGGCAATGAAAAATGGATCACGTGAGTGAGGTCATCCACATCTATTCCCCGGGCTGCTACATCGGTAGCTACCAAAAGCTGAAGGGTACGCGAACGGAACCGTTTCATTACCGCATCCCGCTGAGCCTGAGAAAGGTCCCCGTTGATCGGTTCAGCTGCATAGCCGCTGCTATTGAGTTCTTCGGCCACCTTTTGGGTATCTCTTTTAGTACGGCAAAAAGCAATACCATACATATCAGGGTGAAAATCCAGCAGCCTTTTTACTGCTTCGGTTTTATCGGAAGCTTTTAATACCGTGTATTGGTGTCTGATATTTTCGTTTACTCTTTGCTTAGTGTTTACGGAAACCTCCAGCGGATCATGCATATAATTTTTGATCAGCCTGCGAATTTCTCCGGGCATGGTTGCCGAAAACAACCAAGTCAGCTTATCTGCCGGTGTTTCTGCCAATATGGTATCCAGTTCGTCCTTGAAACCCATATTCAACATTTCATCAGCCTCATCCAAAACGAGGTAAGACAATGCGGAAAGATCGATCACATTGCGCTGCATCAGATCTATAAGACGGCCGGGAGTGGCCACAACTATCTGGGTAGGCTTGCGCAATTCTCTTATCTGGGAGCTGATGTTGGCACCTCCGTAAACACATACAGTAGAAACATCTCCCTGGTATTGTGAAAAAGCTTCCAGTTGTCCGGCAATCTGTTGAGCCAATTCCCTGGTTGGAGCCAGTACAAGTGCCTGTACCTTTTTCACAAACGGATCGATCAACTCGATCAAGGGCAAGCCGAAGGCAGCTGTTTTACCAGTACCGGTTTGAGCCAGGCCTATAAAATCCCTTTCATTGGTAAGAAGTTGAGGAACAGTACTGCGTTGTATTTCAGTGGGTGTTTCAAAGCCCATTTCCATAAGGGCCTGTAGAACTGCTTGTGAAAGCCCCAGGGCTTCAAAATTGTTCAAAATGTATATTCTTAAAACAGGAGGGCAAATCTACTACTTATTACTGACTGAAAGTATTTGATATTCAATTATTTTTGAATATGGATTTGAAGAACCAACTCCTGAAGGAGCATTCGAGTGAAAACGCCCGTCATATAGCTGATTATTTCCTTCAAAACCCTGAGGGCTTCGAAAAGCTGATCAATACTCTTAACTCAAAAGAGCCTCTGCTGGCCCAACGGGCAGCCTGGGCTGTGGGAAAGATCGGTGAGCAAAGGCCTGAGTGGTTTATTCCTCATTTCCCCTTAATTGTACAATTGCTGGAAAGCCCGCTGCACGATTCCGTTAGCAGAAATATTTACCGCACCCTGCAGGAACTGGACATACCGGAAGAATACGAGGGTGAAATACTGGAACTTACTTTAAGGGATCTGGAAAAAGCTGACAGTTCCATTGCTATAAAGGTTTTTGCTATGACAGTGGCCGCAGGAATAGCAAAAAAACACCCTGAACTTAGCCAGGAGATCAGTATGATGATCGAAGATCAATTGCCTTATGGTTCGGCAGGTTACCGGTCAAGAGCTAAAAAAATACTAAAGCAGCTAAAGAAAATGTAGTGCTATTCAAATCGCCCGGGCATACGCTTGTCTTTTGGCAAAGACCGCTGCTTTGCTTTTCTCTTCTTTTTTAATCTGATACTGTATTGCAGGCCTACGCTAATATCAATGCGACTAAGACGACTCTCTTCTTCAACAGAACCCAATGTAACGGGTGGTTTATAGGTGATTACCGGGTCGCTTAACACAGCAGTAACAAACTCTGCTTTAACAAACCACGCCAGGTTTTCACTGTTGGGAAATTCCAGGCCAAGACCAAAGCGGAAAGCGGGTGTTACATCCCTTATTTCTGCCCTTTGTATTATATAAGTTACTTCATTTTGATAATAGAACTGCCCTGCACCCAAATAAAAATAGAGGTATACCGGGTCTATCTCAAAACCGGAGATCAGTGCGATGTAAGTTTCCCAAACACTGATATTATCACTTATAACTCCTGGTATGGTAGTATTGGGAAATATGAAAAGTAAGCTATCGGAAGCAGCGGTGGTTCTGTAAAATTTTGTTCCGAGAGAAATGCCAAATCTATCGGTAAGGAAATAGGTTAATTGCCCTCCCAAATGGTAGCCGTCTTTTATCGCATCAGCATAAGATTGCAGAAGAGGATCTATATCATCGTCATTGTATAAAAAACGGGAATACCCCCCTTCAAAGCTAAAACAGAGCTTTTTTTCTTTTGATAGCAAAGGCTGAGCTTTAAGGCTATTGAAAAAAAGAACGATCAGGGCCACCCCTATTGTTTTATTAGCGCAGTACATCTGCTATTTCGGGCTTCTTTTTAAAAACAGAATGCGCATACGGGCAAAGAGGCAATATTTTTATGTTGTTATTCCGGGCATAAGCAACGGCTTCCATTACTAAAGCCAAACCCACACCCTTGCCTTTATAAGCTTCATCCACATCGGTATGGTCTATAATAATCATAGTAGGTCCGGCTTTAGAATAGGTCATTTCTCCCAAAAGTTTACCGGACTCATAAGCGGTAAAGCTTCCCTTACTCGCTTGCTGTTCGTGTTGTATCTCCATGTTTAGTTATAAAATGTAGATAATATAGGCAATAAACAACAGGTAGATTACCCAAAATGGCTTTACTTCTTCCGGGTTACTCCCAAAAAGGAATTTAGTGATTTTAAATAGAGAACTCCGGTTACGGGCTACCCAGTTATACAGGCTGTCACTCAGTTTTTGAAACCATTTATACTTACTGTACCAACGGAATAAAAAGGCCCACTTGCTTCCGTAGGTAAAGGTGCGGTAGGCAGAAGCCGGGCCGGAAAAGATCTGCCCGTCTGTTTCTATAAGGCGACTGGCTTGTTTGAAATGTATCTCATCAATATCAGGCATGTAGCGGGCAACCTCCTGATAAGGTTCATAAAAAATTTTGTCTCCGGTAAAGCTTTGCCAGCGGGTGACCCAATATTTGCAAAAGCCGCAATTGCCGTCCCAAACCAGTATAGGCTTTTTTTTGGGGGGGTAGCGGGTACTTTTGAGTTTGTGAAACATTCTACAAACCTAAGCTTTGGCCGGGTACAATCCATAAAAAAGGCCGGATTTTCCGGCCTTTGGAATGAAAGTGCAGTTTGGGGGTATTATCTATTTACCTGCAGCTTTTCAATAGCGAGTTGTTCTTCTTCTTTCATTATTTTAAGTGTATAAATGCCAACATTCAGATGGCTTAATAATACCGTTGCTTCTGCCGGGGTTTCCAGTTTTTGATTTAACATCAGTTTTCCGCTCAAGTCGTGGATAATGATGTGAGTAGCCTCTTCGTAACCTGTTATATTCAGGACATCGCTGGCAGGGTTGGGGTAAATTCCCCGGCTGGCCTTCTCCGTTAACTCAGCAATGCCTTCTGATTGATTTCCTTTTTTGCTGAGAGGACCACATTGAAAGGAGCTGTAATTATAGGGGTCTATTGCTAAAAAAGGTGTTGGGCCGCCAATAGCCGGGGTCACAAGAGTTAAGCTGTTTACCAAGTAACGATCTCCGTCATTAACCCCAATCGGGAAATCATTCATGCCACAATTCGGATCGGGTAAAATACCATTGACGTCCACTCCCCATAACTTAATACCATAAGAGCCACTCAAAAGGTCATCATTCCCCAAAAAGGTATAACCGTTATTATCATACCTCCTATCCAGTATATCGTTGTAGAAATAACCAAACTGTCCCAAGGCCGTTAAGTAAAGCAAGGGGTTTTCTATAAAAGAGGTAATACCCGGATTGGAAGTTTTGTAGACAAACTGCCAATTAACGATTGCTGATATTGGATCAAATTCTACTAAAAAGGGATAAGCCTCGTTAGTCAAACTGGAGTTATAGGTATATTCATAACCCGCAATCACCAAATGGCCAGGGTTTGCAAGGGAAAAATCCAGATCAAAACCATACTTATCGTATTCAGGGTCAAAAAACATATAGGGAGCTTTAAGGGTTACCAGAGTGGCATCCATTTGCGTGAGGTGAAAATAATGCTGAGCCGAACTATTTCCCAATATCCATAAATCGGTACCATCATAAACCACACTGGCCGCGTTATCTGCATGCCCGGTTCCGGGAGGGGTGGTGGCAAAAATATATTGCCCTACAATTGTAGTAGTATTATCTACTACAGCTGCCATGGCTGCGGGCTCTGATGTTGTAAAAGAGTTCTCATTCGCAGTACCTACAATAGCATATTGGCCAGGGCTAGTTTCAATAATATCAGTTACCATATCGTAATCATTCACATTTCCGGTTGAGGAAAGAAAATGCTGAAATGAAATGGTTGTGATATTTATATCAACCCCCATCACCAGGATCTGTTTCTGATCGCTTGGAGTAAAACCCGTGGATTCCAGGCCTACAATTACAAATTCCCCATTAGAAGCGTAGATCCCTTTTATACCGGTGAGAAAATTGGTAGAAACATTAGGCGAAAATTCACCGTTTGCTGATATTGCTCCGAACTCATCCAGGCGGGTTAGCGTAAGCGTACTTGTGCTACCCTGATCAATACTACCAACAACTAGATATTCTACTCTGTTGGTGTTCATGTTGATATACTTTTCAATATGAGTAAACCTATGCCTGAGGTTATTGATCTCATCATATCTAAACTCCCAAAGAATATTTCCGGCAGGGTCTGTTCTGATAATTTCATTACCAGCATTTGATGCGTTGGTAGAGGCTATGGCATAACCTGGTCCGTAGAAATCTAAGTCACTAGGATAAATGGTTGCAATGGACTGATATACATGATTGTTCATATCATCATAAGTCGTTTGAGCCTGTAATGTCATTACAAAGGCTGAGAGCACAACAATAAAAATTGAGTAGTTTGTTTTCATGATTTTTCTTTTTAGGTTTTTACAATAAAGGCCGAATGATCCGGCCTTTAAATAAAAGCGCAATTGGATGATGATTACTTAATCACCTGTAGCTTTTCAATAGTAAGCGGTTGTTCACCTTTCATTACCTTAAC